>CAVEFW010000101.1:0-1953 GCA_963615035.1 Phocaeicola dorei | reverse complement strand
CTGCACGGCGTGAAGCGACAGGTTAATTTAGTAGTTAATCTTTATTGGTCTATTCTAGGCAAGCTTCATTTTTTAGATTTATGCTGGAGTTATGCGCGAAATTCGCAGACAATTCGCCAATAATCTGCCTTAAAGCAGACGACTAATCCTAATGTGCGAAAGTTCGCGAATTGCTTGTTGTTGTGATGGCACTTTGAGCACTTCGCTATTGCTCCCTCGTTGCCGTTTTCGCTTCATCATTCGAGGTCGCACGCAGGAAACTAGGCAGGGGCACATATGAACCGATGAGGCACGCGATGCCCATCTGTGCCAGCGCATCCACGGGAAAACACAAAAGCAGCAACGAGAGCGCCATGAGCGGCTTTCGCTGAATGGTGCTTATGAGCATAGCGCACGTGACGCATACGCAGAACATAGGCTGTGCGCCTGATAGCGCAGCCATGCCGTAACCTGCCGCAATGCCCGCGAAGATGCACGGGAAGAAATTGCCACCTCGCCATCCGAAATTGAGGCATAAAGGTGTCGCAACACACTTCACAAGACCCGTGAGCAGAAGCGTGATGCCTGCGATATCTTGCCAGCCATCCATGAGCTCAAACGCTTGTTCCTCGCCTGGGAAAAGAACGAAGGGCAAGAAAGTGGCTATCACGCCCAAGATTGCGCCTGCCACGAGCGGTTTTATGATGGTGAATTTCTGCATTTTTTTGCTCAAACGCGCAAACGCATAACTTGAGGTGTGATAGAGAAGCGCGCCCACATATCCCACAATTAGGCAGGGAAGCAGCCACATGATTTCGGCAATGCCAGCGCGCGCGCCCGTGAAACGCGGTATGCCACATGCGCCCTCAGATATGCTCGAAAGAAAGATAATGCCTGCGAATGCGCCCAGAGCAGCTGCCGTGTAGAGCACCAATTTGCCTGAGCGCTTGAACTCGTAATTTTTCGGGTCGGAAGATGTGGGCGCTTGCTTGTCGTGCGATGATTTGTGCGCGGGCGCTGCTTCATCTTGTTCACTGCTTGCGCACGCAGCCACGCCCACCACGGGTGTGACGAACACCGCGCTTAAAGCCGCAGATATGGTGATGTCTGTCACACTCATCACACGCACGCCCGCACGCTTGAGCGCGTGCCCTATGCGCGTGCACGCATTCGCGATTATGCCTGTAAGACCTGCCTCTGGCCCCACCGACCCGCCGAACACCAAGGGCAACAAAAACGCAATCACACTGCACGCAGGCTTTTCTATGGTGTATCCGCCCACCTCCCTCACTTGCGCCATCACGCTCTCGAGGGGCTCGGGCGCATATTTCGTGTACTTAGTCCAAAACCCGATAGCAAGCCCGCCTATCGTGCATATCGCGATTGGCAACCACCAACTACTTACTCCCGCGCGCTCCAGTGCTTGGCGCAGAGCACCAGCGCCATCGCTCCACAAAAGGCTCGTGAGAAAAGACGATGCCAGAAACACTGCCCACACAACAGTGCCCACCACAAAGCCTATAAGAATTGCGAAAACCACCATGCTGAATGTGACCTGAGCCATCTGCTTAGGACTGTTCAGCTTTTTGCCTATGTCACCGATGTATTTAGTCATACGTTCTCGCTGTTTGTTGGACGTTGGACATGTAGGGGCGGGCGCGTTTTACTTTCACTTCAGCGCATGCGCGCATTCTTCGTGCGTGCGCGGTCAACGTGCATTCGTCGCGCTCTTGGCGCACAATCTGCGTGCAATCTGCACGCGCGCATTCGGCGTGCGCGATGCGCGCATTCGGCACGCACTCGTCGTGCACTCGGCGCGCTGTTTTCGCCTCATAATAACTCGTACGCCCCGCATGGCTTAAAACAACCAGGCGAGGTGCACAAGAAAGTTAAAGAAAGTTAAAGAAAATATAAAAAACAAAGGGGCTTGCCTAGAATAGAGGTCTTTCTCTGAATTCTTTAAGCAAAAATTTG
>CAVEFW010000100.1:0-4961 GCA_963615035.1 Phocaeicola dorei | reverse complement strand
AGGTTTTGAGTTGTCTCCCAAAAAACAGCATTGACTTGCTTATCGCAGACCCTCCCTACAACATGTCGAAAGAATTCCACGGGAATAAATTTAAATCCATGAATGACGCAGACTACGAAAACTTTACGCGCGAGTGGATAGGTCTTTGTGCTCCTCTGCTAAAAAATAACGCCTCTATTTATGTTTGTTGCGATTGGAAGTCAAGTTTAATTATTGGCTCGGTTCTCAAAGAGCAATTTGACGTAAAGAATAGAATAACTTGGCAACGCGAAAAGGGACGAGGAGCAAAATCTAATTGGAAAAATGGCCTTGAAGACATCTGGTTTGCCACTGTTTCAAAAAAAGAATACTCGTTCAATATAGATGATGTAATGGTGCGCAGAAAAGTGATTGCGCCTTACAGAGTAAACGGAAAGCCAAAAGACTGGGATGAAACACCGCAAGGGAATTTTAGAAACACCTACCCATCGAATTTTTGGGACGATTGCACAGTCCCATATTGGAGCATGCCCGAGAATACAGATCATCCTACTCAAAAGCCAGAAAAACTGATTGCTAAACTTATTTTGGCAAGTTCTGACGTAAATGATGTGGTTCTTGACCCTTTTCTAGGCTCTGGCACGACATCTGTAGTAGCAAAAAAACTAGGTCGTAAATACATTGGTGTAGAGCAAAATGAACTTTATTGTGCTTGGGCAGAAAAAAGAATTGAAAAAGCTCAAGAAAACAAAACTATTCAAGGTTATGTAAATGGAGTTTTTTGGGAAAGAAATTCACTATCGGCACAAAAGGCAACTAAAGGCACAAAAACAGCGTAATACATAATACAAAGGATGCAAGGCAAGTGCAGCGAAATTAAAACCTAGGCAATTTGAAGATAGGAATAAATAGATGGATTCTTTTGTTTACGAATATGTCAAGTTGTTAAACAATAAAGTTGATAATATTGACCCTAACATCGACAAAAACAAACTGATTGACATCTTGAAAGAGAATTTCCACCTTGTAAAGAAAAGAAGCGTTTATACCTGTGATTATTTTTCTATTCGAGTTTGCTCTTCTAAAGACAATTCTTTTTCTAACACTGTTCTTTCACTATCAACGCTTCTAAAATACGACGATAAGCCTTTTATCGTCATCCTCGATACGCCCGATGAAATAGTTCAGTTTCTAGCGAACACAACTTTTTTGAAGAAAATCAGTCACTCCTCACATGAATTAAGAGTTGATAATATTAAAGGCTCGTTTAACGGATCAGACATCATAAAAAACTTCGACGGAATAGAAAATAAACCTGAGAATTTTGTTAAGCTCTTTTCGATACATTCAGCTTTTAGCACGAAAGAGAACATAGAACGCCTTGTTGAAGCTACAAATAACATTACACCTAAGAAACCCAAATTCAACGTAACAATCGAAAATAGAAAAGCCATACTAGAATCACCATATAGAACTTTGCGCTTTATCGAATCGCCTTACTATGAAAACCTCATTCATGACTTGAAAAAAAGAACACTTAGGCACAAAGAAGCAATCATCACAGCTGCATTTATTGACAATGTGAACATAAGAGGACGGCTCATAGAAGAGTTAATTTGCACCGATGACCCCAGAGTTGCAAAGTCTCTCGTTGATAAAATTGAAAAGGGAGAACTACTTTCTGGCAGCACCGATCAAAAACTTGGTGACTACAATAAAGAATTCGCTCATTTTCATACAGCAACTGATATAAAGACGAAGATATTATTTCTCCAGAGTGAACCCAAAGCATACAATGTTGACAAATTGCTTGAATACCTCTCACAAAAGGACACTGTTTACTTTTTCTTCTTTGTGGGGATAGATAGCAATAGCGAAATAAAGATGAAACTTGTTTCAGTGTTTAATAGTAAGTTGCTTGATGCAACTAGAACTCGGTTTCATTGGGCGGGAAGAAATTCTCGAGGTGTCACTCAATTTGACGGCAACAAGTTAAAAGAAATTATAGAATTAAAAGACGACTCAATAGACATTGATAAGGCAGTCGAATTCCTGAATAAACTTATCGATATTTAGAAATTGTTGGTGTCTGTTTAAGTTCAAGAGTTTCATATTAACGCAATATTGCACAAACAAGAATTTAGGAATTTAATTACACATTAAAGGAAAAACGCCATGTCAAATTATATATTTCATCACGCACCAGAGCGTTGTAAGAGCTGCGGGCTATGCGTTGCATTTTGCCCGTGCAACGTGATAGAAGAAGACGCAGACGGTTTCCCGCGCGTTGTTAACCAAGACGCGTGTGTGGGGTGCACCACGTGCGCGGGAAACTGCCCCATGCGTACAATCACCATAGAGGCAACGGGAGATGCACACTTTGACCCATTTAGTGATGAGGTACGCGCCCAATCCATAGACAGCGAAAAGCAGGCAAAATATGATGAATGGCAACGCATTATCATGGAAAAACTAGACTTGCGCTGGCAACCCGTGGCGGTAAGCCTCATCAATCACGATGAGCTTTTGCCTGATGTTCCCATGCCGCCTGAAAATTTACGCTTTTGCCAGGCAATGATGGCTGCACGCCGCGGAGCGAGCATTCTCATGCCACCTCACAAGCACTCATGCCCCGACGGCACAAGCATTTTTGGCATGACGGGTGTGCCCGAAAAATTGGCTACTGGTGAGATATATGTGCTCTTCCACAAGTTAGTGAACGCGCAAGCTGCTGCCAACATGGTGCGCGAGCGACCCACGCTTCCCGCGAAAAGCAGACGCGCCACCTATGTCTCTCCCCTGCGCACACATGTGCGCGTGCCCGATGTGGTAGTGCTCACGGGCACACCCGAGCAGATGATGTGGCTTTGCATGAGCATGGCGTATTACACAGGGCATCGTTTTGATTTCAAAGCAAGCGGATATAATTCAATGTGTGTGGAGGCCGTGCTCTACCCCATGCTAGAAGATGCGCCGAACATCACGTTTGGTTGTTATGGATGTCGCGCTGCCACCGATATCGGAGAAGACATGATGTTTATGGGCGTGCCGCTGAGCGTCATGCCCACCATAGCAAAAGGCCTCACCGAACTCGCGAAAAAAAGCATCCCCGATTCGCGCATGAAAATCTATGTGCCACCAATTATGTAGGAAGTGGAAGGCGCGTCGGAAAATGAGATGCGCACGCGAAAAGATGATGCAAGCAAACGCACAAAAAAGAAACAAAGAAAGGCACGCACAAAATGACCAAGAACGCAGCAAAAAAATCTCAAGATACAAATAACAAAATCACCCTGCGCCCCGCAACCGAAGAAGACATGTCTGCGCTCAACGCGTGGTGTTATATGAATGGCATGGACAACTTGCCAGGAGTTGAGGGCGTGACAGTAGCCGTGCGCGGCGGCGATGGTGCGAACGATACCAATAATGCCGACACTGCCAGCAATGCAAGCCATGCAAACAATGCCACCAACACCAACACCAACACCAACAAAGCCAAAGGCACTCCCGTGGGTTTCATTCGCATCGTGCGTGGGGCAAATGGCTTTGCCCACGTAAACCCCATCGTGGTAGACCCCGATTGCCAACACCAAGGCATAGGCAAAATGCTCACACACGATGCCCTTAAAAAATATGGAGAGTTGCGTTTTGTCTCGCGAGGCTCAAGTGTTGGTTTCTATGAAAAACTCGGCGCAACTAAAATTTCATGGTCTGAGGTAGACTTAAACGTAACTGATGATTGCGACGGTTGCCCCATGAGAGTTGAGTGCAACCCGTGCCCCATGAAGCTAAAACAAACAAGCACAAACTAAAACATGCAAGTACAAACTTAACGCTGCGCTATCGCACAATCACATCTACATCCACATTGAAAATTTTAGCTACTTTTAAAATCGTGTCGGTGTGAGACCCTATTGCTGCTGCCATGTGATGCGTTGGCCCAGCCATGCTCCACCTATTACAAAACTCACGCGCACCACACGAAAAACGCATGCGCATGTTGGTGTCGCCAAATGTAAATATGGGGCCGCTTTCATTTTCACCTTCAGCCACAACAAACTTAAAGTGCCCGTCAGCGTCTTGTGTTATGCCTAAAAACGTGATGCGCCCGCAAGGCGGATAAAATTGCGTCAGATATCCGCCTCCCGTTTTCCCATGAAACACATCAACGATCTTCATCGTGGGCTTTTTGGCTTTCGATATGCAAGCATCTCCAGAACCGCTATGTCCTATGATGCATATATCTTCATCAAAATCTATTGAATACATCTCGCTTAGTTGACCTGTGCCTGAGATGGTTTTCAATATTCCCATAGCCATGGCAACCTTTATATCACCTTCCACAGCACAAGATGTGCCCTGGGCAATCAACATGCTAAACGCTGGAATCAACATGCTATCAAGTTTTCCTGCCACACCTTTTGCCAGCCCATCATAGTGCGATGCCACAAATCCAAGCCTTTCGCGCACAGCCCAACGCTCAAAAGCCAAAACATATTTTGCCATGTCCCAAACACGCTCAACACTTCCCCCGCCTTCTATTTCAAACGTGTCCAAAATTTCTTCAGCCTTTTTTTGAATTCTTGCCTTGTCTTTCACATCGTCTATATCATCGGCAATAATCCACATGCGCTCCCAATCAAATTGTTTGACATAGAGCCACATGCGGTTATACAAGTTGGTTTCATCGATATACAAATCCATCATGCCAGGATATGGTCTGCCTATCTGCGCTAAGTTAGTATCACGAAAACGCCTGCGCACCTGTGCTGCAACACACCAATCCTCAATCTGCGCCCACGCGTCTATATCGCCACCTTCCACAACGCCAGTGACAACATCAAATCGCTTGTTTGCGCGATGCAAATCTGCCACCATTTCTCCCACAGCACCACAAGCATAAAGTTCTCCCAGCCATTTCTCGGTGTCTGTATTCTCATAGTCTGGTGCTCTTAGCTTTTGCATGTTCACCAGCACAACAG
>CAVEFW010000099.1:0-3446 GCA_963615035.1 Phocaeicola dorei | reverse complement strand
AAACCCGAAAGCATCAGCGCACAAGCCAAGCCATAGAATGTGTGAGTGGATGCGTGATAGTTCATGCCATATTACACGCAACATTTCAGCACGTGTGGGGATTTCTACACCCAAGAGTTGCTCAACTGCTTCAGCGTATCCATAAGAGTGACCGAATGCGCATATGCCACATATGCGCTCTGCCACATATATAAACTGGTTGTAATCTCGCGTTTCAGTCAGTTTTTCAAGACCTCTGTGAACAAAGCCAATCTGAGGGATGGCTTCGATGACCGTTTCATCTTCCACCACCAAATCTAGGTGGATTGGCTCTGGCAAAACAGGATGTTGTGGCCCGAAAGGAATTATTGTTTTTTTACCCATAGTTACATACCTGCACTTTCTTGTGCATTGTTTTCAGATTTTGTATCGGTGGATTTTGTTACGCCAGTTTCTTTTACTGGCGCGACGACCTTGGCGTCATCATTTGCTGTGGCGGCCTTGGTGTTGTCGGTCGCTTTATCGTTTCCTGCTGCCTTTGCTGCCTTGGCGGCTTTAGCAGCCTTGGCAGCCTTTGCGGCAGCAATCTTTGCCGCTTTTCCTCGAGCAGCTTTTTGTTCTGGCGATATTATGCTCATAGGTGCGTCTTGTGCTAAATCGTAAAAATTACCTTTGAAATCTATGACGATATTTGAGATATTCAACCCAAATAAATCGTGTGCCTCGTTTTCAAAAACAAACGCGGAGAAAAACAAGTCTGAAATGCTAGGAACAGAATCTCGCTTTTGCACGCCTTTGATGCGCACGTTGTCCATCACACCGTCTTTACAAAAAGTTGTAGTGTAATCGATGCCATTTTCTGTGTTGGTGCAAAAAGATTGAACATAGCGCCAGCCTGCGCCACATCGTTGCTCAGCGGTTGTTCTATAGTCGCTTAAACTTATATCAAAAAAGTTGTATTCTGTAGACATATTTAAATCACCGCCTGACCATCTGTGTTTGCAACATCTAAAGTCTGAGTGTTGTGTGAAAAATTCTGAGTGGCACTTGCACCCATGCCGCCTTTATCAGCCTCATTGGCTTGTGGGCTTTGCACCTGCGAGCAAATGAGCTCTCCTCTTTTCATGGCAGCTGCCTTTTTGTCTAACACTTCAACTCCTTGCACGACAGCATCAATTATTGTTTCGGGTCTGATGGCACACCCTGGCGCATACACATCCACAGGAATTGCTTTGTCTACCCCGCCAATCACGTTGTAACAATCATGAAAAATGCCACCAGTGCAAGCGCATATGCCACACGCCACCACCACTTTAGGCTCCAACATCTGATCATAGATTTCTTGAATTACTTTTATGTTTCGCTCGTTTACACTGCCTGTTACCAAAAATATGTCTGCGTGTTTTGGATTTCCAGTGTTTATCACACCGAAACGCTCCGCATCAAACCCAGGGCATAAAGCAGCCAAAACTTCGATGTCACAGCCATTGCAACTCGATGCATCGTAGTGAATTACCCAAGGAGATTTTTTCGTATAACTCATGGCGTCCTCCCTAAAATGCTGCCAGATAGGCTATGTTTAATATGCCGCACACCAATGCCACAATCCATGCCCACTTAAGCATTGCTTGCCATTTCACGCGTGCAAAGTTGTTGTCAATAAAGATTTCTAAAAACCAAGCCAAAAGGGCTGCAATTATCGCTGTGATGATTGAAACCACAACAACTTGAGCATTTTGTCCGTAAATAAAGAATGCACCTATCCAGCCCAAAAACAACACGCTTTCACACCAATGCATGATTTCTACTTTTGCAAGCGTAGGGCCGCTCATTTCTGTTGTCATGCCTCTGACTATTTCTTGGTGCGCGTGGTGGCTCATAGATATGTCGAAAGGAGATTTGCGCAGTTTTATGGTCAAGATAAACAGAAGTGCCACAAACACGAAAAATGCGCTCGTGATTAGTGGTGTGTGCAAACCAACAAGAGCAGATGTGTTAAAAGAGCCCGCCACAATGTAAAACAAAACAGCAAAGAGCAAAACCGCAGGTTCATAAGACATGACTTGCATCGTTTCGCGAGCAGCACCAATTTCAGCGAAAGGGCTTCGTGTGCAATATGCAGCCGCAATGAAAAACAGGCTTGAGAGCGTTACTAAAAAGATGCATAACAACAAGTTTCCTCCCGCAAAGAACACGCCACCAGATAACACAACCATGACAAGCGACATCACAACGTATACGCCTTCTGCGCCATTGACAGACACATTTTCTTTGCTCATCAACTTTCCAACATCATAGAAGGGCTGCAAGATTGGAGGCCCTGGGCGGCCTTGCATTCGCGCGCTTATCTTTCTATCAAAACCCGCAAGCAGCCCGCCAACAAGAGGTGCTAAGATGGCAAATAGCACACATGAAATTATGAAAGCCAAAACAGACATATCTACACCTCCCCTTCACTAAAACAACGAAAGAACAAACGAATAGCCAACTAAAAGCACTATGTATATGGCAGATGAAACACTCACAGGCTTAGCCAAACGTTTTTCGCCGAAGTAATTTTCAAGATACCAGTTTCTGGCGCTGGCGTGAGTTTCGCAGTCAAAAGAATTTCTGAATGTGCGTGCGTTGTTGTTTACGCTTATGCCCGACATATAGGCACTCACACGCCTGGTTTTTTGCGAGCGTGAAAGTGCCATCAATATCACCAAAAACACTACAACGCTTAAGATTGACATGATCCAAAGTGTTGTGTTGTCTATGCTTTGTGCATACAGCCCATATACACCATATGTTGCATATAGATATGGCTCAACCACAACGCCTGAGATTACAGGAATAATCGCGCAGCAAACGAGGATAAAAACAAGCATGCAACCTATGCCTATCCATTCTGTTATATGGATAGAACCTTCTAAGTTTTTATTTGCGCTATCTTTGGGCAACGTTGCAACCCCGCACAACTTTCCGAACCATTTCGCCCAAAACATGAATGTGGCACCACTTCCAAATATCAGCAGGAAAATCAATACGAAACAATTTGAGTCTATGAGAGAGATAAGCGTAGCCCATTTGCCTATCAACATTCCAAATGGAGCTATGAACATGCACATTATGCCTATTAACATGAAACGCGCTAGCAAAGGCATGCGAACAAACAATAAATCCATGTCTTCGATGTCTCTGCTGTGAATGTGGTGTTCTGCTGTGCCAACACACAAAAACAGCAAACTTTTCGCTATGGCGTGGAATAATATCAAAAACGCGGCAGCCCACACGGCCTCTGCACTGCCGACACCTGCACACGCGGCTATGAGCCCCAAGTTGGCGATGGTCGAATATGCCAAGACCCTTTTTGCGTTTGTTTGCGATATGGCTAACAAGCTGCACATTAAAAATGTGAAGCCGCCTATAATCATCACCATATATGATGGAATCGTGCACACGGCCAAAACTGGAGATAATTTAAC
>CAVEFW010000098.1:0-13769 GCA_963615035.1 Phocaeicola dorei | reverse complement strand
GTTTTATAGCTCATGTCTGCATACCACCCACCGAATGTGTATCCCTTGCGTGTGGGTTTTGTTTCTGGCTTTGTGGCAGACCCGCCATTTTCAACAAATTGCAGGCTTATTTCAGTGCCGCCGAAAGTGTAAAAAGTAACAGTGTGTTTTGTGGGCACGTTATCTATCCACTTGGCATAGATGGTGGTGTCGTCTGTTATGCGTGTGTCGAAATCGAATGGAATTTCAAGCGCATCATCTAAATACCACCCAGCAAATGTGCAATCTGTTTTTGTTGGCATGGCTGGTTGTGTGGCGCGTGAATTGACTAACACTTTTTGGTCGGGAATCTCTGTGCCGCCATATGTCTCAAATCTCACTATGCATTGATCCACTGGTTGCGCCACAGCGTCTAGCACTACATCCACCTGTGCTGCGCGCCCCACATATTTAGATGAAACATCCGCTAAGCCAGCTGTTTCAGATATCTGTTTTGCGGTGTCTAGGTTGTTGTTGAACTCCTCGCCTATCTGTGTGCCCAGTTGCACTTGCTTTAACAAAGATGTCGAAGTCTCGCCTGGTTTTAGCGCTTGAGCATAGTAATACCAGCCGTCGTCTTCGGAATAGAGCCAGTTTTGAGTGTCGTCTAAAACAACGTTTATATAACTTAGGTCTAGAGTTTTATCGGTTGCATCCACCCATTTATCAGATGAATCTTTTTCAACCCATTTTTTAGAAATCTTCAGGCGAGGATACATCTTCATCGTGCCCGTGTTTTGCACGGCCGCTGTGCGATTAACTGTGGTGCCAGGGTAAACATTTACAGCCCCAATGTCGCTGCCTTTGTCGACTATCACGCCTTGGGTGTATCCGTCTAAATCGGAATGTTTTTGCGCGTCGGTGAGGGCTGCATATGTGCCGCCTATGCCTGCGATGAGTGCTAAAAGCAAAAACGCCAAGGAAATGGCGAGCCAAGGAATTTTGCCTGCTTTGAAGTTTTCTGTGTTTTGTTGTTGTGTGTTTGTCATCTTAAACCTCTAGTCTAAAAAAGTGGCACGGGGCGAAAAACTAAAACTTATATGTTGGGCTGCGGTGGTGTGTCTAAAAATTGGGCGGCACTGGCGCAAAATTCGGGCGGCACTGGCGCGTCTAAACCCTATGCAGTGGTGTGTGAATTGGTTGTGTTTATGCCCTCTATGTTGTTTGGCACGTTGTCGTTAGACAGGTGAGAAAGCGCGTCTTCAACAGATGTAAAGCCCTCGGGTTGAATGGCTTGCACCCATATGTTTATGTAATATTCATCCATCAGCGCCATGTCGGCATTGGTGAAATCTGTCGGGATAATCACGCGATTAAACAGCGTGGCAGAAGAACCCTTTGTGAAAAGCTTGGTGTAATTAAAATTGTATGCCTGCATCTCTGGGTTCCAGTCGGGCCCTGAAAAATCGGCTGAGTTGCAATTTAGGTTCAAATCGCCAGAATTAGTTTTGGCTTCAATGTCGCCCGTGGTGAGCCTTGAATTCACGTCAACAGTGTCTGAGGCGTCGAAATATATGGTGCTCAAAATTAAATCTAGGCGTTTTTTATCTTGGTTAGATTTAGGGGTTAAGGTGTTGCCGAATTTGTCGGTTATGCGCATGTTCACGCGCATATAGCAGTTGTCCGCCAAGTTTTGGATGGCTGGTTGTTTTATGCGAACATCGCCTGGTTTTAAGTCCAGCCCCGATTTAGTGGTCCAGCCTTGTTCGGTGAGGCCAACCCTCACGTCTTGGTCTTTGGAAAAGACAAACACGTGAGAGTCTTGATCGGATGTGGTGTATTGAGCGCGGGTGTTGGGCAATGCCCCGATCAAGCAAGCCAAAAGCAGGGCACATATTGCCAAGAGCAATGCGGTGTGCTTTAACTTGTGCTGTTTAATGACTTCTATGTTTAGAGTTTTAGCCATGAGCCTGTGCCTCTCTATTTCTAGTTTGTGTGTGCGGTGCATATTTTTGTGCGACGCGCTTTGTTTGCGATTTGTGCGGGGTTGTGTGCGGTGCATAAATTTCTTCGAGTGAGCGAGTGCGCGGTGCATATAAATTTTATGTGTGGCTTGTGGCTGCCAGTTATGCCCGGCAACCACAAGCCCAAAAAGTTCAATAAATTGAAAAAATTTTCTAAAAATTGCT
This sequence comes from Phocaeicola dorei, assembly GCA_963615035.1. Classification (GTDB taxonomy): domain Bacteria; phylum Actinomycetota; class Coriobacteriia; order Coriobacteriales; family Eggerthellaceae; genus CAVEFW01. The sequence continues at coordinate 11,622 of CAVEFW010000098.1, read as the reverse complement.
TGACAAGTGATAGGTGATTAAACGGTTATGTGAAAATTAGTCAGTTGCATATGTTGATTTTACATCCAGACTGCCATCGTCGGCTTTATTTGTTGTTTTGTTTACAACCCAGTTGCCATCATTTCGGATTTGTGAAGCAGATGGAACACCGAATTCTTTGATGTATTCGTTATTTAAGGCGATATTTTGGAAGTTGGTGTTGGATGCACGCCAGCCAGTTGCCTTATATGGCTTCTGCTCTGAAGATCCATCTGTGGCAGATGTGGCGTCTAGCAAAGTGGTCCAGTTCTCAGGAGAATTTTTTGCCATGAAGTCGGCTGCTTTCTTGACATAAGCTGAGTCACCGTATGCGGCTTGGATGGCAGCACCAGACACAACAACTCTCCAGCCTGGGTCGGTGGTTTTGTTTTCGCCTGAGGCATATTCTGTTTTTGTTTCGCCATTAGTAGTGGAGTCTGTGGCTTTAGTCTTTTTAAGGATGCCATTCAAAGTGTTGATGTCTTCTTGAGATGCGCCGTCTACATAGCGGATATATTTAAACAACTCAGATGATGCGCAGTTTGTTGCCTTATTAGTTGGCGCATTATCTTTTCCCACAGGATTTGTGAGTTTGGTGTATGGGATGTTCCAGCGGCTAACGTCGGTAACTTCAGTGCTTGTTTTGGCTGTTTCTTTGCTAGCTTCAGAGGCTGTTTCTGCTCTTAGTGGCTCGTTATTGAAGAAATACATTGCCCCTGTGGCATTTGCAGCTGCAGATGTTGCGGCAGGCGTCACAGCTGTATTAGCTGAATCGCCATTCACATATTGCACCCAGTCTTGACCAAGAGCGTTGGCTGTGGTGTTAAAGCCAGCCGCTGTAGTGGCAGTTGTTGTATCGGATGTGAAAGCATACACTTTCATGAGTGCTGCCACTTCTGTGCCTGACATGTTAACCCATGTGCCAGTCTCGGTGTGAGATGTGCCTGTGCCCGTGCCGCCAGCAGTTGCCACCCATTTCTGGAATTGCAATTTCATGCCAACGTATACATCTTCACCGCCTGTGGCTTCATCGCCAATCTTTGTGGTGTTCACCATGAATGGGTTTTTAGCCACTACAGAGCCTGGAACCATGTTGTTTGCAGCAGCTGGGATGACTGTGTTGTCTGATGCCAGAGATTCGGTGCCTGCAGTGTCGAGCGCGTTAGACCACATTGGCTCTAGCAAGTCGGCTGTAACGTTTGGATTGGTGGTCATGCGGTTTGCTGTTTGGTTAGATGTCCAGGTGAGGTATGCAAACGTAGAACCGATGGCCAAGATGGCGCAAAATGCAATAGCCAAAAGAATTGCAAGGGCGCCACGACGTTTCTTTTCTTGTTTTTGTTCTACTACGATATATGGATTTTCCATTACTTTTACCATCCTTTCGGGTGTGGTTTTGGGGGTTTAGAGTGAGTTCATGGGTTTTGCTTTGCCAAGGTTGCAAGGCTCGCGCCTTTGCGCTTTTTTGTGCCTCGCAAGCTTTTTGCAAGTCCTGCGCCTTTCGTTGCCATTTCGGCGCGGGTTGCAATTTTGCTTTTATTGCCCACTGTTGCATCTCATGTTTTGTTTTACTCATGCCCCTTTTGTTGTTTTTATTTCTTTGAGATGCTTAATTGTTTGTTTTGCTTTTTTGCGGCAATCCTCCTTTTAGTAGTGATCGGCCAGTTTCATATATATAAACGCACGCTTGGGCTTATATATATCGCTTTGGGCTTACATGAAATTCGCGTTTTTGTGTTACTTACCTATCTTCCTTCAAGCCCGCGCTGTGCGCTTATTTGTTATTTTGTTTTCAAGGTGTTTAATATGCGTTTCGCGTATCTTACACTTTTTAAGAAACTTTTCAATAAATATTAATATGTAAAATTTGTGAGTGGACAATATTCGCCGTGAACGGCACGATGTTGCTATCGCGGGTGGCGCGGTGTCGTGTGGCGGGTGGCGCTTTGGCAAGGGGCGCGGCGTGTGCCCCTTTGTGCGCCGCGAACGGCAAGATGTTAAGATTTCAGCGACACCACGCGAGAGCTTCCTGTGCCTGTAACTTGCAACCCCCAATCATCAAGCGCCCCTGAGGGGCTTGCCTGGATGGCGTCTGCCACCACGCGCACCTTTATGCTGCTATAGTCGCTTTTGTTTGCACTGTCTTGCAATGTGGCGCCTGTGAGCAAAACGGGGGTTTCTTCTGCGCCTCTTTGCAGCACCTTTTTATAGATGAAAGCTCCGTTGCTATATATCCAATTTGTTTCCACATCATCTGCCAGCCAGAGCTTGAGCACGCTTGTTTCCACATATTTTTTGTTTGTTGCGGTGTCTGTTTTTATGCCTTCGCCCCAATATTCGTTTATCGCCACGTTGGCGCCAGAGAGCTGTTTGCTTTCAATCTCGGGCACAAATTGCACGCGCACCACTTCATCGGCGCGCACTTCATCGTTTATGTTGTTGTTAGACGTTAACTTCACGCTTTTTGTGTTTGTGCCAGCTTCTGCCGTGCCCGTGTTTTGGTTGTCGGGGCTGGCGGTTTTTACGGTGGTTGTGGTGGCGTTTTTGATGTTGTCTTCGATGATTTCAACTTGCACACTGCCGATGTCTTGTCTGTTGGCTGTTTGGTTGGATGACCACGTGATGTATGCAAGCGTGCCTGTGATAGACAGCGCCACGATTAACACAAGCGCCAACACGGCGATGCGCGTGCGTGTGAATATGGTGTTTCGCAGAGTGTGCTCGCGCGTTATCTTTGCGTCTGAGTTTTTCGGCACGTTGAAGTTTAGGTTGTTTTTGTTTCTCATTTGGTTGTCTCCTGACTTTTTGGGGGTTGTTGGGGTGCGTTTTGTTGGGCGTCTGGTTGTTTCTTATGTTGTGCGGTTTGGGGTGCGGATTGTTTGTTTTTGCGTTGCAGGTCGCGGTTTTATTTTGTGAACCGCGGGTTTGGGTTGTATTTTACACTATGTATAACTCTGGCGGGCTAGAAGGCGAAACAAGGTGCAACACACCTCATAGAATTAGCATTCAGCTGTCCAAGTAAATATCCACTTACACCAGTTAGATAATTAGCAGAAGTAGAAGAATCAATAACAGCAGATCTTAGGGCTGTATACCCCCACGCAGAATCATTTGATCCTGGAATTTTTCCCGCCCTGTTTATTCCTAAATCAAACAAATTATTTGTGTCTGTTCCCGCAATGGTGCGATCTGCAAACCAGGCATATTGCATTCCCTCATTTATGGCGGCAGCATTAATATCACTTGTATTATCACCAACAAATTCTTTGAATGAACAAAGCCAGAGTGCATCTGTTGTTTTGTTAGTAGCACTTGTTGTGGTTGCGGTGTCTCCGCCAGGACCAGATTCTTTGCTTACAGATGTAATGTCGTTTTTGAACGACGTCTTAAATTTGTTATATATTTCTCCCGATTGCATAACAGTTCTAAGTGAACACTTTGCCCAACCACCAACAGATGTGTCTGTTGTGTTCATTACATATGTTGTGGGCAGCGAATGGGTTGCCATAAACGTGAGCGTAGATCCATCAGCACCACCAGAATATAGTGAATGAGCACCAACCTCTATGATCCTGAATTCAACATATCCGTTAAGCGCGCTGGTGTTACCATCATATGAAGCCGTGCTCTCTCCACCTGTATATTTAGTATATAAGTGATATTTGTCTTCTTTCATTAGCGTGGTGTATTCTTCGATCGTGGCTTCGTCGCCGTTTTTGATTTTTTCAACGTCGTTTTTGATTTCTGTTGAACTCTTTAACACGTTCCATTCTTCTGACACATAGTTGTTGCGCGCTTTTGCTGTGGCAGAGGCATCGTTGCTCTTTGTGCGTGCTTTTTCGTTTGCACCTTCAGAGATGTAGTTGTATGCAGGCGCTATCCAGTAAGAATTCGCGCCGTCGTCGGAGTTTGAGGTGGGGATCCAATTTGCATACAAAGTCTTTACGGAACTATCAAGCGCAGAAGATATGGTTGTTGGCTCTGCAATCTTTGTGCCATAGCACGCCGCGTTGTCATACCATCCTTCCAATGTGAGGCCCGTTGATGTGCCATTAAGCGTGCCATCGGGTGTAACCTTTTTGTTATCGTCGAGCGCCAAGGTGTATTTATCGCCACCATGGCCTTGTGTATCCATGACCACGCGAGGCGCCATTGTAAACGCCACAGCCACGCCGCGTTTGGATGTTGTGGATTCGTGGTCTAGGCGGCCGTCGTTGTATACGCGACACCAATCGGCGCTATTTATGGCGCAGTTGTCGCGCAGCCACCAACTCACATAACTCTCGGTTGTGCCGCTGGCGTTGCCCTCGTGATATTTAGAATATTCGGTGCTTTGACCTGTGGGCACACCGCCAGCGCGTGTGCGGTATGCCAAGCATTCGTGAGTTTCATCGCTCTTGGTTACGTTTCTGTAGTTTTCGTCGTAATATGTGAATTTAGTTCCTATGCCTGTGCATATGCCACTTTCTTCAGCAGATGTGCCATAAATCTCTCTGGCAGAGAGAATATAGAGCTTGGTAGACCAACCAGAGAATGTTTTCTTGATTGCGTCTTCTTTGATGCTGCTTGCAAAGAGTTGGTTTATTGCACCGCTGTCAGATGAAATGGATGTTGCCAAATCGGTGTTCGCGAAATCTGTTGTGGTGTTTTTATCATCCATCTGATATGCCGTGGGCAACACATGCGTCATTTGCCACGTGAGCGGATCACTATCAGACCTGCGCACTTGGATAAGCCTGAACTCTGCATAATCGTTTTTCGAGTCGCCTGAGTTGTTGGTGTTGAGCTTGGTGTATAGGTGCACCTCTTTGCTCATGTCCATCATTGTGCCGTCTTCGTTCACGCCCATATAGCCTTTGTATTCATCGATAACGTCTTGGTTGCCCGCCGTGATCTTCGCCACGTCCATCTGAATCTCATCGCGCGTTTTCAGCACGCCATCTTCTGGGTTTTCGGCATCGGCATAGTTTAGCCAATAGGAATCGGTCACGTTTTCCCACTTGGCGAACAGGGTTATGTCGCCTGTCACCGTGGTGTCGGCGAAGTTGAATTCTTTGCCTGTGGAGCAGTTTGAGTCTTTATACCAACCCTTGAATACATAGCCATCGCGCGTTGGGTCGGTGGGTCTTGTGGCGGTGGTTTTACTCTTTAGGAGTTGAGGGTCAACGCTGCTGCCGCTCTGGGAGTTGAAGGTGACCATGTGACCGCCCATGGCGAAGGCAGGCAACACACCACCGCAAACATTTGACCCGTCTGTAGTGACATTTATTGTGCCATAATTAGAGCCAGTTCCGCCCCTCCACAAATAATAGGTGTTTCTGCCAGCAACATGCGAAGGAGTTCTGACCCAGTTCCAGCACCATTTGCCAGTATATCCAGCCTGTGTTTTACCAGCACGCGTTGGATTTTGATAAATATAATAATTTGTACCAGAAACAGGTGCGAATGATCCAATTAAGTTACTATAAAAACCGTATTGAGAACCTTCATTTACAGTGGTAAAGGCATTGTTGTAATTTCCTGTTAATTCTGACAAAGACAAAACAAACATCTTGTTATCAACAGTTTCCGTATCAGTGGAAGTGCCGCTGACTGCCGTTGTTTGAGGCACAGTGAGTAAATCATTTCTTAGTGCTTCTTTAAAGCTTGTCCAGATAGACCCTGAATTCATTTCTGCATAAAGCAACGTGCTTTGCCAACCAGCGTTATATTGCTTAGTGGTTGCCATGGTGAAGCCTTGAGCCAACTGCGACACAGCTTCAAAAGTTAACACTGAACCATCGGAATCATGTTCTCCAACGTTAATGATGCGTGCTTCCACATATCCATTTTTTGCATCTGCACCACCAGTGTCTGCGGTGCTGCCTCCCCATTTGGTGTATAGGTGATAGGCATCACTTTTCATCATGTCGTTGTATTCTTTAAGCACTGAATTTGCGGTAGTTGTGTCTTTTCCAGCTGCTAGCTCTTGTTTCATAGTTAGAACGTCTGCTTGAATTTCTGCATATGATTTCTTGACGTTCCATTCTTCCTTAACATACCCATCGTTGTTTATTTGATTAACCTCATCTGCTGTTGTGCCTGTCGTCATCTTGTAAGACGGAGAGATCCAATATTTATCTGCATCTGTGTCTGGCACCCAGTTGGCATAGAGGGTGTAATTTGTGTTGATGGCGGTGGTGGCAGTCACTTTTTGTGATGCTAAGCAGGCGGAGCTTGTATACCAGCCCTCCAGCTTTAAGCCTTCCACTGTGCCCGCGTCGGTGTTTGTGCCTGTTTGATATGCGCTGCCCAGCGTGGCGCCTGCTTTCACATATTTGCTGGCAATCTGGTTGCCGTGTCCGTTCATGTTGAAGGTTACCTTATATGACGTGCCACCGAAGGCAAACGCGGGAGCCACAGCTGAGGCATATTCATCGGCAAAAGTGTCATAGTTGTTTATGCTTCCGTTAGACCTATAGATTCGCGCAACCTTTGTGTTAGTTTTGCTGGAAGGAGATCTTAACAAGCCGCAGTCGCCAGATATAGACCCGCCACTTCTGGTGTAAGTTAGAGCCTTTAGGGCTTCATTGCTTCCGTTGCCAATTCCATGATTGGCCCAGAAAGCATATTCTGTGCCCTCGCCTGCTGTGCCATATAACACTTGGCCTGAAATTTCTAGAGAAGAAAGAAGCCAGAATTTATCGTTTGATGTGGTGATGTCGGTTTTCTGCTCACCCGCTGAAGTTAGTTTTGGAAGAGTTTCAACGTCATTTTTGAACCCGTCTTTAAACTTGGCATAAATGTCGGTGTTGTTCAGCAAATTTCTTATGTTACTTGAATCCCAGCCTCCAACTGTAGTTCTGGATGTGTTGTATTTATATCCACTTGGCAGAGCGTGAATTGCTTGGAATGTGAGTGCGGCTGTGTCGTTTGCATCTCCGTTGCTGTGAGCGCCCACCTCTAGAATTCTGCATTCCATGTAATCGTTTGTGTTGGAGGTGTCTGCAATCTTTGTGTATAGGTGATATTTGTCACTTTTCACAATTTTATTGTAATAGGCAATTGTTGCAAGATCGCCTTTGCGAATTTTTGCCACGTCTTCTTGGATTTCAGAGGAAGTTTTCAATATGTTGGTTGTTTCATTTATATACTTTCCACCATAGGCGGGCCCATTAGATGAAAGCCCTGCATTTTTTCCTTCAGGGATATATCTATAGGAAGGCGCAATCCAATATGTGGTTTTCAAGTTATCTGTGGCGTTCCAGCGAGCATAGACTGTGGTAGACGTTGTGAATTCTTTGGTGGTGAAATCTATTTTATCGCCTGAGCATGCCGCATTGTCATACCACCCAGCGAATGTGAGGTCGGCTTGTTCATAGCCTGTGATGTCTGCGTCGGTGTATCCTGACACTTGTTTGTTGGAGATCACCTGTTGTTCCACTTGATCTCCGTGGCCTTGCATGTCGAATGTGACAGCTGCTTTGCCGAAGGAGAAGCAAGGGGCATAGGCATATTTTGAGGATGCATTTCCAGCATAGTTTAAGGCACCACCTGATGATACTTCCTTAAACATATTTGTCGCAGATAGATATGGAGTTCGGGTCAAGCTATATTTATAATCGGCACCTGTTGCTAAGTCTCCATTTCTAGTAGACCCAAAAGAAGCTAACGCACCGTTATTACTCATATAACCTATGGCTCTGTCGGCATACCAGCCATAAACCACACCCTCTTTCCCATCTGAGGGGGCACCTTTAACACTTGCCAATATCTCGCTAGACGAAATCACCCAAAATTTATCATAGGTGATTGTGTATGAACCGCTTGCATCTTCGCTAGCTGATGCACCATTATATGAAACTTTTTTGGTTGAACTAATAGCATTAATAAAAGCCGAATTTAGATAAGAAGTGCTGGCAATGCCAGTTGAAGTGTTATTTATTGTTTCGCGTATATCACAATTAGCCCAACCACCGTCATTGTAATCTGCGCTGTTCATGGCAAGTGCTGTGGGCATGGCGTGAATTGCTTGGAAGGTAAGAATCGAGTTATCGTTGTTGCCTTCGGTGGCATCCACCTGATGTGCGCCTACGTTGATTATGCGGGCTTCGAGGTATTTGTCGGCGTCTTGGGTGGCGTCTGTTCCTTTATATTTGGTGTATAGGTGATATTTGTCTTCTTTCATGAGCGTGGTGTAAAAGTTGATGGTGTCTTCATCACCATTTATCATCTTTTGCACGTCTGCTTGAATTTCCGCGGAAGATTTCAAGATGTTTGTGGTTTCGCTTACGTAGTTTCCACCGCTGGCGACAGCGTTGGATGTGGCTGATTCGTTTTTGCCTTGGGGCACATATTTAGATGCTGGAGCTATCCAATATGTGTTCAGCTCATCGTCGGTGGGCACCCAGTTTGCATAGAGCGTCATGTCTTGAGTTATTGCGGTGGTGCCGATTTCAACTTTGTTTGTGCAGCTGGATTCTTTATACCACCCTTCAAGCTTTAATCCTTGTGTTGGGCTGCCAGCTTCTGTTGCAAGGGCGGTTTCTGTTTTCACGGTAGAGACGGTTGCATCTTTTGCCACGTTTATCTCGGTCGGGCTTGTGCCATGGCCGTTTGAGTCAAATGTGATGTGGAAATAGTTTGAACAATCTATTGTGTTTTCCACGTCGATGGTGTCTTGAACCCATTTTTCGTTGGTAATCTCTGAGTTAAGCGTTAGTTTTCTGTCTTTTGAAGGTTTGTCCACCGTGCCTATCTTTAGAGTGGCGGGCAGGGTTTCATCTGTGCCAGATTTAGTGGGCGTCCAGACATCGTTGCCGCCGATGGTGGCTGTTTGCGCGTTAGCAAACGATGCTGTTTTGTGGGTATATCGCCAATTTGAAAACTGTGTGCTGTCTAGTTGGGTGATTTTGTAGTATTTATAGACGCCCAACATGACAGTTTTGGTGGATTGTTTAGATCCTTTTGCAAACTTAAACGCCTCGCGATATGTGCGAGCGGGGTCATATGAATCGCCGTTTTCATCCACTTCTTCAAACTGGATGGTTATATATGTGTCTTGCAAGACCTCTTTGTCTAGGTTTTGTTCCACAACCACGGGCGCATATTCATCATATTTCACGTTGGATGTGGTGGCTATGGCGTAAACCACGCCCACGATTGCCAACATCAACACAACGCCCGCCGCGATGATGGCGTTGCGCTTTTGCAGAGGTTGTTTGCGGGTTTTTGTTGCAACGCTGTTTTTGCAGGTGCGCCCCGCAAAGTTGTGTTTGCCAGTTTGCCCAGCAAGGTTGCCGCTCGGCTTTCGTTTGTTTGTGGTGTTTGTTTTGTTTGCGTTCAAATTGTTTGCACTCATGTTCAAACCCTTTTTCGTTTGCTTTATATCTTTGTTTTACATTTAAATCGCGCATATATGCTCGGATTTTATTGCAAAACGACTGCGCATTCAAGGATGGCTCGGTCAAAAAAAAAAAAACAGATTAGGGGATGAAATGCGCGGTTATGTGCATTTTATGGGTAAAGAGATTTGAGGGCATGAATAAAGGGTTGCCCTTTTGACTGCATTTTGTGCAGTCTGTGAAAAGCAACCCTTTTTTAGTTTTCGCGCTTTGCGCTTGCGCACTTTACATTTTACTTATGCGCCCTGCGCTTTTTTGTTTGCGCTTTTTTGGTGCGCGTGTTGGGCTATTTCCCTGTTAACTTACGCGCTCTTTTTTTCAGCATCCAAGATTTCGTGTGCGTGGTTGTATTCAGCGATTTGCTTTTGCGTGCATTCGCCATCGGCTATGCGAGCATAGGCTGTTTCATAATCGCGCGTGCCGATGAACACCTCTTGTTTGTATGGGTTGACACCAAGCTTGCGTGCGCGCCAGAAGATATAGATGATGGCTGCCACGTTTGCCACCAAGGCAAGGCAGCTGACCACATTGTTCACAGCCACGTTCATGACTGAATTCACAGCAAACACGCTGTCAAAGCCAAACTCTGGGAAACTGTCTTGGAATTGAGGGAACACTTGCGCAAACATGCACCAGATGGCAAGTGTTTGTGCGCGGTTTTGGATCCAGCCGCCTTTGTTCCAGATGGCTGCTGCCACGGTTGGGGCCAAAAGCAAAGCCAAGCCGCAATACCAAGAGTGATTTGGCAAGCAGTTGTATGTATAGCAGAAATTCCAGATGTCATATGCGATGACGAAGACCCACGTCATGTCTGCCCACACCATGTCGTCGCGTTTTTTGGAAGTGTATACACACCACCAGCCAGTCATGCAGAAGATGTCGATTAGGCCAGCCACGCCATTTATCACGTTGTGCCAGCCGCAAAGTTGAGTGGCGTGTTCAGATGTAACCCACGCAGCAGAGCCGTTGTCTAGCAAGAAATAGTTTCCGCTGAAATATTGAGCGGCAGATTCAAAGTCGCTAGCCACGGCGATGAGGATATTTATGGCCACAATGATGAACGGGAAACATTTGAACCATTCGGCTTTACCAAGCTTGCCCCAGTGATATTTGATTATCATGAAGCCGATGCAGCCTGTGAGTGCTGCGTAAACTTTGGCGTAGTGAAACCAGCCGTTTTGGAAAAGAACTGTGGGGTTGTTTTGCGCCCAATCGGCGCCCGCACTGGCCCCCGCAGTGACCGCGATGCAATAGATGGTCATGCAGATTGGAAGTGCGATGAACATGATTATGCCGCCTGCTTTTGTGCGGCGGGCGAATTCGTTTAGCAAAATGAGCCCCACGAACACCATGACCCATCCGAGCCATTGCCACATGGCGTTTGCGCCATATACGTTGAACAACATAATTAGCCTCCTAGCCTAAAACAATATTGCTATCAAGTGTGGTGAACGTTTGTTTTTGGTTTTCGTGTTTTGGTTGTTTTTTTGTTCAGCCCATTTGATGTGGCGCATAATACTCGTAAATTATGTAGATTTCAAGTTTATTTTTTTGATATTTTATGAAATTGTTTTTGGAATTAAGTCCAGAAAAGCACGGTTTCGAGAAAGTCTTGATATGCCCAGTCATAGACATCGGAAAACCACCCAAGCTCGGGCGCAAAACAGACAAGCCAAGAATAAAGCACGCTTGAGGCAACACCCACCAATAGCACAAGCGTTAGGTTTGAGCGCAGCGCTCCCCCGTCCGCCATGTTTTCGTTGGCTATGAAGACTAAAAGCACCACGCAGAGCAGCAACATGAAAGAAAAATCGGCGTAGTATCGCTGCAAGATGCCCGCCATTTGAGCGTCTAGCGGGGCTAAAACTAATGCGCTTGCCACAAGCACGCCTATCACTCCTGCCACCGTGTGGCTAGACCTTTCTTTTATGCGCATCTTTATTATTGGTCGGGCGAAAAACAGAACCCAGAGCACAGGCAAACACGCAAACACGCCGCCGAATGTTACTTCGCGGATGGTTTGACCCATATATGTGGTTTCAAATGCCACTTCCCCCACGAAGGGGAAAACGCCCGACATGTTTGGTGGTTGCAAGAAAAAGGCATAGAGGGCGGGCAGAAGCCTGCCGAAGCTCCAGCCGCGTTTCGTCATGTCGTTTAGGGTTAGGTTATAGTTTGCTCCGAAATCGAAGGCAGAGCCGAAACGCGCATAGTTGTATGC
>CAVEFW010000097.1:0-3476 GCA_963615035.1 Phocaeicola dorei | reverse complement strand
ATATGACCGCGGATACATCAGCCCTTACATGGCCACTGACATGGAGCGCATGGAAGCAGAGCTAAAAGATCCATACATTTTGCTCACCGATCAAAAAGTGTCAAATGTGCAAGATTTCGTGAACTTGCTCGAGGAAATTATGCGTTCAGGTCGTCCGCTTTTGTTGGTGGCTGAAGACGTTGAGGGCGAGGCACTCGCTACCATCTTGTTGAACAAATTGCGCGGCACATTCAACTGCGTGGCCATCAAAGCTCCAGGCTTTGGCGATCGCAGAAAGCGCATCCTGGAAGACATCGCAGCGGTGACAGGCGCACAGGTAATCGACAAAGACTTCGGTCTTACCATGGCAGACGCTACAATCGATATGCTAGGCACTGCAAAAACTGTGAAAGTTGACAAAGACAACTGCTTAATTGTTGATGGCGCGGGCGAGAAGAAAAACATCACAGCACGCATCGAGCAAATCAAGGCGGAAATCGAGCGCACCGATTCCGACTTTGACCGCGAGAAATTGCAAGAGCGCTTGGCTAAACTCTCTGGCGGCGTGGCAGTGTTGCGCGTGGGTGCAGCCACAGAATCTGAGCTCAAAGAAACAAAGAGCCGCATCGAAGACGCCTTGCAAGCCACACGTGCAGCTGTGGAAGAAGGCATCGTTGCAGGCGGTGGCGTGGCACTCATCAATGCAATCAGCGCACTTGATGGCGTGAAATGCGACAATAACGATGAAAAAGTGGGCGTGAACATCATTCGCAAAACGCTGGAGGCTCCTATGCGTGCCATTGCTGAAAACGCAGGCTATGAGGGCAGCGTAGTGGTTGCAAAAGTGAAAGACATGAAAGCGGGCGAGGGCATCAACTTTGCTAACGGTAAGACGGGCGACATGATTAAGATGGGCGTAAATGACCCTGTGAAGGTGACACGCACTGCTCTTGAGAGTGCCGCAAGTGTGGCAGCACTCATCCTTATCACGGAAGCCACCATCAACGAAATTCCAGCCGATGCAGCTGAGAAAGAAGCAGCAGCGGCGAGCGCGGCAGCTATGCAAGGTGGCGGAATGTACTAATTCATGCACGAAGCCATGTGCTAAACCTCGCACTAATCCGTGTGATAATTCTTGTGCTAGGTCTTGCGTGTAACTCGCATAGCAGCTCACCTAGTAATGCGCTTAATAACGCGCCTACCAAGGCGTTTGGCAACGCGCATAGCAACGCGCCTAGCAGTGCGCTTACGCTGCGATGCATTCAAGCAGCGACAACTAAACAAAAACGGTTGCAGGCAATCCTGCAACCGTTTTTTTATCAGAATGCTTACAACATTAAAAGGCATTCTTTAGTTGTCAAAAATATTGATTGAGAATAAAGCGCACGTTATGCAAGTCTGAAGATGAAAACATCGCACCACTAGCTTCTATACCCGTTCGGGTTGTTGCTCTGCCACCTCCAAGAATCTGCGCACATTTGATCAAGATCATATTGCGCCACCCAATCAAGTTCCTCGCGCGCTTTGTCGCACTTTGCATAATATTCAGCTAAATCGCCCGCACGACGCGGTTGAATGACATAGGGAATTTTGTGCCCGCAGGCACGCTCGAAAGCGTGGATAACATCCATCACGCTCGACCCGCGCCCCGTGCCTAAATTAAACACTTCCACGCCACGTTCATGCGCATCGCCCATCCACTTAATAGCTTGCACATGACCACGCGCTAAATCGACCACGTGAATGTAGTCTCGCACGCCTGTGCCATCTGGCGTGGGATAATCATCTCCAAACACGCCCACACGCTCCAACTTCCCCACAGCCACCTGTGCCACATAGGGCAACAAATTATTCGGAATGCCTTCGGGGTCTTCGCCTATCTTGCCACTTGCGTGTGCGCCTATGGGGTTGAAGTAGCGCAAAATGACTGTGTTCCACTCATTATCAGACGCATGCAAATCTTCCAAGATGCGCTCAATCATGCTCTTCGTCTCGCCATAGGGGTTAGTAGTTTTGCCTCGCGGGGTATCTTCGGTGTAAGGCACGGGCGCATCTTCGCCATACACCGTGGCAGAGCTGGAAAAAATCACGTTTTTGCACCCGTGCGCGCGCGCCACGTTGAACAACGTGATGGCACCACCCACATTGTTCCAATAATACTCGAGAGGCTTTTTCGTGGATTCGCCCACCGCCTTAAAGCCAGCGAACATGATGATGATATCTATGTCGTGCTCGCAAAATATGCGCTCACACGCGCCCGCGTCAAGAATCGATGCCTCATAGAACACAAGTTGATCGCTCGTGCACCCTGTGATTTCGCGCACGCGGTCGATGGCAACTTCGCTCGAATTAGACAAATCGTCTAAAACGACCACCTTATATCCCTGCTCAAGGAGTTCCACGCATGTGTGAGACCCGATATATCCCGCCCCGCCTGGCACCAACACGGTTATATCTTGCGGACTTTTATGTAAATTTTTATTGCTCATGTGTTTTCCTTTTTTAAAATTATGTCTAGAATTAAACAAAACGGTGCTTGCCTAGAAATGGGTTTTTGTAAATTTTACATTATATCTTTTGCAAAACAACATACTCGTTTAAGTTTCCGCTTTTGCCATCTGCCGAAAAACGTGCAATTTGCGTAAATGCAACGTTTTGTTTTGCAGCCGAAAGCAAATAGTCTATCTCTTCACCTGTAAATGAATGGCAATATCGAAACACACCTTTAAAGTCACTAAACCCTAGCAAATAGTCATTTTCGTCAAGTTCGATGTTTTCGTTGTGTTCTGTGCGCATATATTCGATGGCAGCCTTCGTTGTTTTCTCTGCTTTTTTTCGCATCTTTTCGCTTCGAGTAAAACACCAAAAGCTAATCACAACATATCCCAGGTGGTTCACAGCATTCAACATTGCAACAACAAGGTTTTCTCTAGCTTGCACGCCAGGCACATGATGTGCAAACCCAAAACATATTGCAATGTCAAAAGTGTTGACGTTTGATAAACGCGCTGTGCCTTCAAACGTTTCACTTGTTAACTCAAACGCAGCCTCGCCAAATTTCAAATCTTCGCCACCCGTGCGTTTTTCGGTCATAAACGGAAACATAACATCGCTTTTGGTGACACTCTCAATGTCAATCAGCCATTTTCCCATATCAAACAACGTGAAACTTACGCGTTTATCTAAGCCATCAAGTGCGCCACATTTAACTAATTCATTACATGCATCAACGGCGCACACGCGAAAATCAAGGTCTGGAAACTCACAGTTTAGCCATTTTTCAAATCGTAAATTCCCACACGCAATATCTAAAATTTCAAGCGGTCTTTTGTTTCGACCTTCGCTTTGCTTTTTGTCTTGGTTTTTGCCCCGAAGCTCATCTCGACTTTCATCTCGATTTTTGCCTCGACCTTCATCTCGATCTTCATCTCGATCATCGCTTCGATCTTCGTCGCGACCTGCATCTCGATCATCGCTTTGATTTCTAACGCCTAAAG
>CAVEFW010000096.1:0-3880 GCA_963615035.1 Phocaeicola dorei | reverse complement strand
CTAAAACACATCATATACACCCAAGACGCTGAAAACATAGATTGGTCGAAAGATCCAATTTTGGTGGAATCTCCAGATGGCAGAATTGCAAACGATGTGAACACTACACAAACATCCACTCAAGACGACGCGAGCAAAACTGAGTCGCAAACCCCCGAAGTTCAATATAATGAAGACGAATCAAAAGACGAACAATCTTCTGAATATTGGCACAACAATACCTCTCAAAACGACTCACAAGCCACTCAAAGCGTAAATCCTGACTCGGGCTATACAGGAGATGGAAACGCACAAGATCAAAGCTTATCAGATAATTCGAGCACAAATTCTTCAGGAGACGCCAACTCGGGCAGCCAAGACGCAAACACCAATTCAGGTGGAAGTGGAAACAACACAGGCGGCGATGGTAACAGCGCATCTGATGGAAGCGGCGGGGGAATAGATAGCGACAAAGTGGGGCCTGTGAAGGTGTATGACACTTGGGGAGAAAACGTTGAGCCCCCACAGGTAAACACAATAGCTGCATGTGGAGAGTTGGCTGTGGTGGTGCAGATGCTTTCAGGCGAAAGCGCAGGGTCGCAAAGCGCAGAATTACAAAGTGGCGGGTCGCAAAGCGAAGGGTCGTCAGGCGCAGACGCACAGCAGGTCACCATAGCCCAGCAGGCCACCATAGCTCAGCAGGCCACCACAGCCCAGAGTGGCACCACACACTTGGTGGCGGCAGACGCAAATTTATTGTCTAGCGATTTTTCTCAAGTGTTTGCAGATGAAGGCTCTGCAGACATTGTGCAAGCATGGCAAAATGATGGGTCTGCGGGCAACATGGCTCAGATGGACGCGCTGATTGCGGCGGCACCAGAAACTGTTTTGGTCACTAACAGCGCATACTTTAGCGACGATCAAAAATCGCTTCTTTCTGCCAACAACATTTCCATCACGGTAGCTCCAACTTTTGAATCAGACACAAAAATAACGTTTGCTGTGGACATGATAGGCGAAATGTTAAGCGATGCCACAGGTGGCGTGTCTGTGCAACGAGCACGCGATTATAGCAACCTAAAAGATGAAATTTTAAACAACGCGAAAAGCGGAAATGCATCTCAGGGCGCAAATTATGGAGTGCACGCGGCGCGCCTTCAAGTTTCAGGCGCTGGTGCATACGACGCCAATTCAACGAACACGCCTGGAATGTATGCCTCAAAACTTTACACATTGGTGGTGGACAATTGGGATTTCGGAGTCAACTATACAGGAGAAGGCGAAACATCGGGCAGCGTGTCTACTTCGCAAAGTGGTCTTGGTTTCTTTACTTCTGGATATCAACACTCGCCAGTGTCGCATTATTTGAGTGCGGCCGGTGTTGTCAACAACGCAGCTTCCATCGGATATTCAAATGCGGCACTAAAATATACGCCGCTTTGGCAATTTAGCTATACCACATACGGAAAACTTTCGATGGTAAACTGGACTAGCACCTTAATTCACACAAACAAAGACAACATCTTGATAGACGACAACAATACAGGCTTTGTGAACAGCCCGTTTGTTATGGATGGATCCATAAAAACCGATTCAGAGTCGCAACGCGCGCAAAAGGCATTTGGCAGCGAAGCTTTTCCATACATCATTGTTAAAAACGCACGCATGAAAAACTCGATGTGCGCAAATGCGCAAGTGAGCAACGGGGCATATCGCGTGTATGATGGCACAAATGCAGGAGGCTATTTCGCCATAATAAAACCTGGCACAAACTTAAATAACAGCGTCTTAGTAAACCCTCACGGGCTTTTTTGTGATTGGGTGAGCGGTTCTGTAGAAAGCTGCCTAGAAGCTGTTTGGGCTGGATTATATTATTCAAACACGGTATATAGCAACGATTCAGCGGTAAGGGAAGCCATAGCTAATTTCTATTCAAAGATGTATCGCTTCGATCTGTCTTCTGTGCAAATAACTCAAATTCTGCAAGGTGAGGCCTCGTGAGTAAGCTAGATTTGCGGTCTGCGGAAGAAAAATTAGATAAGCCGAACACAACCGATGCAAATTGTTCTCATGATGCCGCCAATCATTCAAAAGACGCATCTTTGCGAAAGATGTCGGCTCGCAAATTATCTGTAATGGGAGTAATTTCGTTAGTTATCTTGGTGCTAGCCATGTTTTTGCCTGCTGGGTTATTCTTGAGTGATGCGGGGGAATTTTCGCTTGCAAAGTTGTTTGCTCAGACGGCAAGCAACATAAAAGACAGTGCTGCCGTGTTCGTTGGTTCGGGCGCATCAGGCATGTATAGTGCCATCATTTCGCAATACATAGCTGCGTTTTTGGCAGGAGGGGCGCTTGGGCTTGTTGGTGCTGTGTTTCAAGGTGCTTTCAAAAATCCACTTGCATCTCCTTCTACGCTCGGAGTTATAAGCGGGTGTTTGTTTGGTGCGCTTGTTTATTGTTTGTTCTTGATGCCTGACATGATTGGTGCCGGCACAACTTCAATGTCTGAAATTTCAAACTCATTTGCCAATTTAAGCTCGATTGAATATATCTGGGTGGCATATGGAAAAAGCATATGCGCTTTGATAGGTGGGCTTGTTGTGGCGATTGTGGCACTCGGCGTTTCGCGGCTGGCTGGATCTGGCATTGCTGGATGCGTGGTGTTGGTGGTGGTGGGCCAAGTGTTCACGCTCGTGTTGGGAACATTTTCTAGCACGCTTCGCTATTACTTTGAAGCATCGGGAGACGTTTTGCGTGCCGATTTGATGGAAAGTGCTCAAGCTTCTGCTTTCACGATGTTTATAAGTTTGGCAGACTTGGCTTTTTTCGCGCTTCCTTTGGTGTTGTTTATGGTGGTTTTGTTGGCGATGCGCAACCAGATGAACGTTCTTGCTTTTTCAGACGATGAAGCAAAAACTCTTGGGGTAGATGTAGGCAAATTCCGCGGAATTGTCGTGCTCATATGCACTCTCTGTGTGGGATTGGTGGTGGGTTGCTGTGGCCCCATTGCCTTTGTTGGGTTTATTAGCCCGCACGTTGCCAGGCGCATAGTGGGGCCAAACTTTTCCGTGCTCATGCCAGCTTCTCTTTTTGTGGGAGCGTCTTTTTTAGTCTTAGTCGCATTTCTAGGCAATCAAATAGATATAGACATGGATCAAGGCTTAAACCTGATAAGCACATCCATTGGTTGCTTGGTGTTTCTCATAGTGGCGTTTCGCGGGAGGGGAGGTGTGTATGCCTTCAAATAACTCACATGGCGCAGACAGTAAAAAACAAGACGAAAACATGCACGCTCCCACACATGTGCAAGCACACACACAAACACACGCGCGCGCACATGTGCGAACGCACACAAGCGCACACACGCAAACATATACAAGCACGCACGCGACCACGCCCACACATGTGCGAACACGCACGCACGCGACCACACACGTGCAAACGCGTCAAATCAAGCATTCAAGCGCGTGGAACCCTTTCAAAAAAACTTTGCAGGAGCCAAGGTTCAGGCAAGGCTACACATTGCCTGATTTCTTGAGAGACGATGCTTTTGCTCTCAATAGTGCTGTGCAAAATAGCACTCACGCATTATCTGAAACGTGCTTGCACATAAAATCGCGCAAGCGAGTGTTTCGCATTAAATGTTTGTTGCTCTTTGTTTTAATAGCACTAGTAATGTTTTTTTCTTTGGGTCTTGGATTTTCGGGAATATCAAGCACCACATCTAACTTTTATTCACCCCTAGAAGCATGGCAGAATTTGTTCAACTGGGCTCTCTATAAAATAGGGGAGGCTCTAAGTGCTCAAGAAGGGCAATTTAGCGGAAAAATTTTTGGCGTTCAGGTGTTCGCCGAGGGTGCCAGCTTAAGCGATGTGGCACCGCTATATGCTCAGGTTACAC
>CAVEFW010000095.1:0-15208 GCA_963615035.1 Phocaeicola dorei | reverse complement strand
GGATTTGCTTGTCCCGCAGGAATTTGCAACTTCACAAAACCTGTCGCATTTTTAGCCATTTTATAAACCTTTCAATTCCCTACAGATAATTTCTAACTCTGATTTATATTCAACTTACAGGCGAGAAGCCCCTGTCCACTAGGGCACCCGTAAAATAAATCAATTAAGTCTTGTTAACTTTCTAAATCAATTAAAAAACAAATAACAAAATTTTTGACACTCTAACTAATAATGTTTAGTCAAATTTAGTCGACTTTACAAAATTTCAACTAAGCACACTCAAGAAGTGCCAACCATGCAATTTTAAAATTTTCGCAGATGCTAGCTCACTTTTGCAATTTGGTCGAATGTGAGTTCCACTGGAGTTTCTCGACCAAAAATGGAAACCATCACTTTAACTTTCCCAGACTCTGGAGAAATTTCTGAAATTGTTCCTTCAAAATCTGCCAAAGGTCCAGAAGTTACTTTCACAGTCTCGCCAATCTCCAAATTTGTAGAAGTACGTTTTTGCGTTTTCGCTTTTTTCGTGCGCTTCATGATTTTGTTGTATTCTTCGCGAGTTAAAGGCTCAGGAATGCCCCTGCTTCCAACAAAACCCGAAACACCTTCTGTATTGCGAATGGCAACGCGAACATAATCGTCCATTTCCATCTTGATTAAAACGTAACCCGGAAAAACTTTGCGCTCGTTTTCTACTCTTTTACCGCCCTCTTTAATTTCTGTCACGGTCTCAGATGGAATTTCAATCTTTGAAATTCTGTCCTCCAAGCCCATGGCTTCAATGCGGGTTAAAAGATTGTCGCGAACCTTGTTTTCATACCCCGAATACGTGTGAACTACATACCACTTTTTAGCCATGTTAACTTACGCTCCCAAACCCGAGAAAGCAATCAACAAAGGCGTTATGATGCCAGAGTCTAAGATTGCCACGTAAATGCCGAAAAACAAAAGTGCCACAACCACAACACCGCTCCACTGTGCCACATCTTGGCGAGTAGGCCACGTGACACGCTTTAACTCTGCTCTAACGTCGTTGAAAAATTTAACGATGCCAGTTTTTTTCTTTGGAGCACTCTTGGCTTCAGCCTTCTTAGATTTAGAAGAAGCCTGTTTTGCTGCATTTGCACTCTTTTGGCTGTCTGCCGCAGATTTTTTTGCCGCTTTAACGTCAGTTTCAGACGCTTTAGTGCCATCTTCTCCAGAAGATGCAGATGCTTTCAGCGCATCATTTGCTTCCTCTTGTGAAGCAAGTTTTTTTTCTGCTCTGCGTGCAGAAGCTTTAGCTTTCTGTGTTTTTGATTTTCTTGCCATAAGTAACCTTCAAACTTTACTTTTTTACAATTTAACGCTCTACATCAGGGTCCGAAAAGCATCAATCAAATGTTGCTAGTCGCAAAACCCCTGTTCAAAGCGTTGTTTAACAGCTTACTATATTTTTTCCCTTAACACCAAACAAGCAGCCCATAAGGCTGCTGACAAAAACAAGCTGGCAGGCCAGGAAGGACTTGAACCCTCAACTTTCGGTTTTGGAGACCGACGCTCTACCAATTGAACTACTGGCCTATATTTCTAACCACTGTTAACTAACGAGTTTCCTTGTGCAATGTGTGCTTGTTGCACCACTTACAATATTTCTTAAACTCAATGCGGTCAGGGTTGTTCTGCTTGTTCTTCTTGGTCGTATAATTGCGGCGTTTACATTCCGTGCACGCCAATGTGACCAACGTACGCATGAATAATACTCCTTTTACCGTTTTAGATCTAAGCTTTGAACCTACACATGAAATCGACAATTCAAAGAATCTTGCGCTTAATTGAAACCGCGTTTAGCGCAAGTGCTCAAAGGAAAACAGAGGGGTTGATATTTTCAACCCCGCCACTCAGATGTCTTTAATAAAGAACAACGCAAATATGGTGGAGTTAAACACAACCCCTCTGCACCTATTAAATATTCTTTTGTGCCTGCTTAATTATGATCTTTAATTATTTAATGATCTTTGTCACACGACCAGAACCAACTGTTCTGCCGCCTTCGCGAATAGCAAACTTCAAGCCCTCTTCCATAGCGATTGGGTGAATAAGTTCACCACGAAGCTCAACGTTGTCGCCAGGCATAACCATCTCTGTGCCCTCTGGCAAGTGAGCCACACCAGTAACGTCTGTTGTGCGGAAATAGAACTGTGGACGATAGCCATCAAAGAATGGAGTGTGACGTCCGCCTTCGTCTTTTGTCAAGATGTATACTTGACCTTCAAATTCTGTATGAGGTGTAACAGAACCTGGCTTGCAAAGAACCTGACCACGCACAACGTCTTCACGCTTCACGCCACGAAGCAAACAACCGATGTTGTCGCCTGCTTGAGCTTCGTCTAACAACTTGCGGAACATTTCGATGCCTGTGCAAACTGTTGTTGTGGTGTCTTTGATGCCAACCATCTCTAGTTCATCGTTTAGGTGAAGAACACCGCGCTCAACTCTGCCTGTAGCAACTGTGCCACGACCTGTAATGGTCATTGTGTCTTCGATAGCCATCAAGAATGGTTTATCGATGTCGCGCTCTGGAGTTGGAATGTATTCATCAACTGTGTCCATGAGCTCCCAGATTTTGTCCTGTGCGTCTTTGTCGCCCTCCAAGGCTTTCAAAGCAGAGCCCTTAATGATTGGGCAATCGGTGAATTCATAAGATTCAAGAAGTTCAGTAACTTCCATTTCCACAAGTTCGATAAGTTCATCGTCGTCTACCATATCGCATTTGTTCAAGAACACTACGATATATGGAACACCCACCTGACGAGCAAGCAAGATGTGCTCGCGTGTTTGAGCCATAGGACCGTCTGTTGCAGCGATTACAAGAATGGCGCCGTCCATCTGAGCAGCACCTGTAATCATGTTTTTCACATAGTCGGCGTGTCCTGGGCAGTCAACATGAGCATAGTGACGTTTGTCTGTCTCATATTCGATGTGAGCAATGGAAATTGTAATTCCGCGTTCACGCTCTTCAGGGGCTTTATCGATATCTTCAAAAGCTGTGAAGTCGGCTGTAGCGGAACCATGAGACCCATCGTTGTCTGATAGGGTCTTAGAAATTGCAGCAGTAAGCGTTGTTTTGCCGTGGTCTACGTGACCAATTGTGCCTATATTGACATGTGGCTTTGAACGCTCAAACTTTTCCTTAGACATAATATCCTCCTTAAAGGAATAAATTTCATACGTTTAACAAACAATAAAAAAAGCACCTTGAACAAATTTGAATGCATTTATTTCATTCACATAAATGATGCATTTCATGCTTTGTCAAGCTGCAAGAATTAACCTGGTAGCGGTGACTGGATTTGAACCAGTGACATCACGGGTATGAACCGTGCGCTCTGACCACTGAGCTACACCGCCAAATGGGTGGAGCCTGTGACCGGACTTGAACCGGTGACCTCATCCTTACCAAGGATGCGCTCTACCGTCTGAGCTACACAGGCAATGGTGGGCGCGCTAGGATTCGAACCTAGGTAAGCATAGCTAACGGGTTTACAGCCCGTCCCCTTTAACCACTCGGGCACACGCCCCTATGTCGTCGCTCAATTCATGTGTAATTATCAAGCTGCCGCCCGTATTCGTAACTTTTAAATGGTTTTTGCGAAACGAGCAGAAGAATTTTATAAAACTGGTTAGGCTTAGTCAATAGAAATTTTTAGAGTTATGAAAAATTGTGAATTTTGCGCATAAAAAACGCCCTGCAAAAAAGCAAGGCGTTTTTGGAAGATATGTTTAATATCTATTATTTCAAAGTTACAGCAGCACCAGCATCTTCTAGAGTCTTCTTTGCTTCTTCTGCTTTGTCTTTTGCTACAGCTTCCAAAATAGGAGCAGGAGCGCCTTCTACTGCAGCTTTGGCCTCTTTTAGACCCAAGCCAGCAATTTCGCGCACAGCTTTGATGACAGCAATCTTGTTGTCGCCAAAGCCTTCCAAAACTACGTCGAATTCGCTCTTTTCTTCAGCAGCAGCGCCGCCAGCACCATCGCCTGCAGCAACTGCCACGGCGGCTGTTGCGCTAACACCAAATTTTTCACAAATTGCATCGCGAAGCTCTGCTAGTTCTGTAAGAGATTTCTCAGCTAAAGCTTCCAAAATTTCATCATTCGTTAAAGCCATCTTTAATCCTTTCGTGTGTGCCCACGCATTTTTGGGGCATCTTGTAAACAAAAATCAAAATTTCACGCCGCACTCTGCGACTTTTTTTGTGCGGCAGATGCAGCATCTTTTTGCAGCCTATGCGGCCTGTGCAGCATTTTTTGTGCAGTTTATGCGGCACTTCTTATGCGGTCTGTGCGGCATTTTCTTAGGCAGCACTTTCGCCTCCCTCTTCTTTTGTTGACATTTCTCCGATGGCGATGGCCAACTGAGAAGCAACAGCAGTAAGAGAGCAAGCAATCTGACCCAAAAGTTCGTCTTTTGAAGGCAGGGAAGCAACTAACTTGAAATCGTCGACGGTTTGGAATTCGCCGTCCATGATGCCGCCCTTAAGCTCAAGCGTTTCGTTGTCATCCGCAAAAGTTTTCAGCGCCTTCGCAGGAGACACAGCATCTTCTTTGGTGAATACGAACGCAGACGGGCCAGACAAAATATCGTCCATATTTGGCAAATCAAGCTCTGATAGGGCGCGTTTCATGATTGTGTTTTTGTAAACACGCATTGTGCCATTTGCCGCGCGAACATCGCGACGAAGTTGCTGAGTGTCTTTCACCGTTAAACCGCAAGCGTCAACCACCCACATAGCACTAACGCCATCTAGGTCTTGCTTAATTGAGTTTAGTGCTTCAACATTTTGTGCTCTTGACATATTTTCACCTCCTCATTTCAACTTGCGTTCCGCGCGCAAATTTAAAGGTCGCAAAAAAACAACCCCCGCAATCTAAGACAACGGGGGCTGCATATATTTGTGTTCTTTGCTTTGGGCTGTTTGGCATTTTGTTGGCGTTTGATGTGTAACGCTCATTCAAAATGCTAAAACCTCGAGCAAATTATGCAAACCACCTCGGCTGGCCTGAAGTTCAAATTAAACCTCTGCAAGCGTTTTGCGCCTGCGCGGTGCCTGCTGTCTTTGGCAGCGGAACTAATGTGTAGTTCAATGTGTTTCTGCGTTGCAAAAATGCAACTTGTGAATGATACCTAAATTTGAGTGCGGGTGCAACACTAAATTTTGGATAATAGAAATGCGTCGGTCACAAACAGCAATCAAGTTGGTGAGCAGGGCTGTGCACAACCAAAAAGACACACAACGATCCTTCTAAAACACTATCGGGGTGTGTTTTCAAGTTCTTCGAGTGCGTCTTTCGGCGTGAATTTGCATGTGCCATCGCCCAGTTTCACCACATCTATGGAATCTCCCGCACGCACTTGCCCGCCGTGCAGCACAACAAAAAATATGCCTTCACGTGGGAAGATGCAATCGCCCGCCAGATAATAGATGGCGCATCGCTTGTGACAAACTTTTCCCTGCTGTGAAAGCTCTAGCAAAACATCGTCGCCTATTTTTAGTTGTGTGCCCAAAGGCAGAGCCATCAAATTTATGCCGCGCGTCGTGATGTTTTCCGCGAAATCGCCCTCGTTTACATCTAAACCTCTTGCTCGCGCTTTTTCTATCGACTCCCACGCCAGAAGTGAAACCTGGCGGTGTGTGGTGTTGGGGGTGCGCTTTTTGCTAGATGTGCCATCTTCTGTGGTCGCGTTAAGCTCAGGCGTGTTTACATCAGGTTGTTCAGGGGTGTCGCACAACGCCACTCCCCCGCTCACAGCGTGCGCATCGCCTTTGATGCCATAGTTTTCTATGATTTCCACGGCACCATCAACCACATCTTTGCGAGTGCCAGTTTTTGCAGATACACACACAGCCATAACTTCGCCGTGTTCTGTGCTCTTTGCGTTAGGACCTTCCATTTTGCCTTTTTCGACCAGCTTCAATGTGCCGATTTTTTTCTCCTGCGCGTTTGTCTGTGGTTGCTTCTGCGTTTTCGATGCGTCGCTTGAATTGGAAGCTTTTATAGCGTCTTCAGCGCTTGATTTTGTGTTCTCCTGCGCGTTTGTCTGGGTGTTGCTCATAAGTAATCTCTCTCCTGTCGCATAAACTTTGTTTCTATTTAAATTGGCGGCTCATAAATTAAGGGTAAACTCACGTGAAAAAACCCACCAATGAAGTGGGAATAATACCACACAAACAAAAAACCTACTGATTCATCAAAAGCATTTCAAAGAATTGTTATATGTAGTGTTTTATATGCAGTGTTTTAAGGTGTGGCAAAGTTTCCTCGAAAAATATCGGAAAAGCAGAGCGCAGAACATTCCAAAAAATACTCCAAAAATTCAAATAACGAACTAAAAAAAAGCGTGCATTATTCTTGAAAAGTGATAAATTATCGCGCATTAGAGCCGATTTGTTCAAAATGCATTATGAAAGTTAACGCTCAACGCAACGTTACCAGCATAAAACAACTAAAAAGCTGCTTTTGTTTTGTGAAAGACACAGAGGAGGCATTGGTGAAAAAGTGCTATGCTTCAATTGATATAGGGGCCTCGACAGGTCGTGTAGTGGTGGGATATGTGAAAAAAAGCAAAATTCACATCCAGGAAATTCACCGAT
Organism: Phocaeicola dorei; assembly: GCA_963615035.1. Lineage (GTDB taxonomy): Bacteria > Actinomycetota > Coriobacteriia > Coriobacteriales > Eggerthellaceae > CAVEFW01. The sequence goes on along the minus strand of CAVEFW010000095.1, from coordinate 8,576 downwards.
TCACCAACACTCAGATAAATATAGATGGTCACGATTGTTGGAACATTGAACTTCTAAAGCGCGAAATAATTGCTGGTCTTGCAAGGTGCAAAGCTGCTGGGTTTTTACCAGCGTCTGTGGGGATTGACACTTGGGGCGTAGACTTTGTCTTGCTAGACAAACGCGAAAAAATCATAGGGTCTGCTGTGTCGTATCGCGATTCCAGAACTGAAAAAATATACAAAACAGCAGATGAAATGATGCCTTTTGAAAAACTGTATGAACGCACGGGCATTCAGCGTCAACCTTTCAACACCATATATCAACTGCTGGCTTTAGGTCAAGAACACCCCGAGCAGCTTGAAAACGCGAAAACATTTATGATGATCCCCGATTATTTGCATTTCTTTTTGACTGGCGAGGCAAGTTGCGAATACACAAACGCCACCACCACGGCGCTCATAAACGCGCGATCGGCCGAATGGGACAAAAAAGTTTTAGAAGCGCACAACATTCCCAGCGATATATTTTTGCCACCAAGCATGCCTGGCACTCACTTGGGCAAACTGCGCTCTGAAATAGCTTTGGAAGTTGGCTTTCAAACCACCGTCATCTTGCCAGCAACCCACGACACTGGCAGCGCGTTTTTGGCGGTGCCCGCACGCGACAACAAAGCGGTGTTCGTGTCTTCTGGCACGTGGAGCTTGATAGGCGTTGAAAATTTGGAGGCCATCACAAACGAGGCTGCCCGTTTCCAAAATTTCACAAATGAGGGCGGATATAAGATGCGCTATCGTTTTTTGCGAAACATCATGGGGCTTTGGATGATTCAGTGCGTTCGCCGCGAGTTGAACAGAGAGGCATATGTCAAAGGCAAAGACGTTGTGAATCCAGCCGATCTGTTAGACGATGTTGTGCCGAATAAAAAATATAGTTTTGCAGATCTGTGTGCCGCAGCAGATGAAGTGCGTGAGTTTGATTCGTTTGTGAACGCCAACGAAGACAGGTTTCTGTCTCCTAAGTGCATGATTGCCGAAATTCAAGCGGGCTGTGCACAGCTTGACATGCCTGTGCCAAAAACAATAGGGCAACTCATGCGTTGCATCTATATCAGTTTAGTAAAATGTTACGAAAGCGTGATTGGCGATTTGTCGCTTCTGACCAATAAACTGTATACCAGCATAAATATAGTTGGAGGCGGCTGCCAAGACGAATACCTAAATCAGATGTGCGCAAACGTGTGTGGCATGCCTGTGTATGCAGGCCCAATCGAGGGCACAAGCTTGGGAAACATGGCTGTGCAGATGTTAGACGCAGGAGAATTTGAAACGGTGCAGCAATTTCGAGAACTTTTGGTGCCTTCGTTTGGCGTGGTTGAATATGTGCCCACCATAAAACAAATCGAGCAATAAAAATGTCAATAAAAGTGTTGAATAAAAAAGGTTCAATAAAAAAGGAGAACAACATGGGAATTTTAGAAGAAGTGACCACACGAGGCGTCAGCTTTGGTGCCACCCTGGGCAATGCAGCCACGAAAGGCGTTGAAGTGGTGGGGGATGCAGTGTCGATTGCCGTAGTAGAGCACTTCGATTTCACAAAGAAATTCACCCGCATGTGCAACGATGGGTGGTTGCAAGGCTGGCATGAGCGCAACGGGGGCAATTTGACGTATCGCATGAGTGAAGAAGACGTAAAACTTGCTAGCACTTTTTTTAACGCAGATGCCTCTGAGTGGGTTGACATGGGTGTAAGCGATGCAGATTTAGGTGGCTCATATTTTTTGACCACGGGCTCTGGCAGATATATGCGCCATGCCTGCGACGACGCATCGCGCACATGCGGCATAGTGGAAATAAACGAAGAAGGCAGCGCATATCGCATTGTTTGGGGGCTTTGCGACAACGGCAAACCAACGTCTGAATTTCCCACGCACTTCATGAATCACGGTGTGCGCATGCGCAAAACCAACGGGCGCGACCGTGTGATCTATCACGCTCACCCAGACAACGTTATTGCCATGACGTTTATATGCCCGCTTGATGCAAAAACCATCACGCGCAAATTGTGGCAAGCCATGACAGAATGTGTTGTGGTGTTTCCGTCTGGCGTGGGTGTGGTGCCTTGGATGGTGCCAGGGGGCGCAGACATTGCACGCGCCACAAGTAAATTGATGGAAGCGCACAGCGCTGTGATATGGGCTCAACATGGGCTTTTTTGTTCGGGTGCCACATTCGATGAAACTTTTGGGCTCATGCACACGATAGAGAAAGCCGCAAAGATATATAACTTAAGCCGTGCTGCAAACGGAGGGTCTGACGCTTTCTTAAATAGCATAACCGATTCAGGGTTACTTGAAATAGAACGAGAATTTAATCTGGAGATAAATCGCGAATTTCTGGATCAAGTGCCAAAACATCTAACACAGCCTCAAGCAAACGAATAATCACAACACTAGTGAAAGGACAGTTTATGAGCGAAACAACCACAAAAACCCCGAATGCATGGTGGACCGCCGTCGTGAACGGCATGGCGTCATACATCGATTCGTGCACCATAATTTCCTCTGGCGTGGCTTTGGTGATCTATCAAAACACGTATGGATTAACAGACTGGGAATTTGGTGCTCTTTCGGCTGCACTTACGTTTTGCATTGCCATAGGCTCGATTTGCGGCGGCATGATAGGAGACCGCTTCGGCAGAAAACCCGTGTTCAGCGTAACCATGATAATGCTGGTTGTGGGCGCTGCACTTATGGTGGTTTCCTCAAACTTTGCTCTGCTTTTGATAGGAGAGATATTGATGGGGCTGGGCGTTGGCGCTGACTTGCCAGTTTCTCTGGCCACCATATCCGAGGCAGCGCCCGATGAAAAACGCGGAAAGATGCTTTTGTTCTCCGACATTTTATGGGTAGTGGGCATAGTTGTGGCACAAGGCATAGGGTCTGTTGTGGGCGACTGGGGCTTGCTTGGCGGACAGATTATGTTTGGGCAGTTGGCTGTAGTTTCTGCCATTGTGTTGCTTCTTCGCCAAACAATTCCTGAATCTAACGCATGGATAAAGCAAAACAAACTTCGATTGAGCGGCCATGCGCCAAAGCGCGACAGCGGCAAGCTGGGAGATTTATTCAAGACACCATATGTGGCACCATTCATAGCACTCATGGTGTTCTATATCGGCACAAATGTGCCTGCCAACAGCTTGGGGCAATTCAGCACATGGATAGGAAACAACGTGGTGTCTTTGCCTGTGTCAACCGTGTCTTTGATAGGGCTTATCGTATACCCTATCCGCGCTGTGTTGGATTTTGTGTTCATGTATTTCGTAGACACAAAGGCTCGCATGCCCCTGTTTTACGCGGGTGCTGTGCTTTACTTGCTTGGATTTTTGATGTTCCCAGTTTTTGGCGCATCAGAGATTACCTATATCCTTACACAACTTCTATATTGCATAGGTGCTGCGTTTGCGTTTGAGGGCATCTTGAAAGTGTGGATGCAAGAGTGTTTCCCCACGCTTCTTCGCACCACGGCAAACGGCTCTATTGTGTTCATCAGCCGCTTAAGCTGTGCAATTTGCGGGTTTTTCACAGCTTCTTTCATTACGGCTTTTGGTTACCAAGTGGCGTTTTGGGTGCTCTCCATCATGTGCGCTGTGGGCTTTTTGGCTGCCATTTTGTGCTTCGCGAAAAAGCGTTACAACACGTTTGCAAAAGATGACGCGCAAGATTCAAGCAACCCTGAACACATTGAACTCACAGAAGAGATTTAACGGTTTTATGCGTTTAGGAAGATGGTTCGCGTAATAGTTTACGTAATGGTTCGCACAATGGTTCGCACAAAACTAAATGGTTCGCGTAAAGCTAAAACACTGCGGAATCTAGCTTCTTTTTCGCGCCTTTATATTCAGGGCAATGCGTTTCCACCAATTTCCAGAAACGCTTTGTGTGATTTTTTTCTAACAGATGACATAGCTCATGCACAAGGATGTATTCCAAACATTCTGGCGGCCACTTAGCAAGTTGCAAGTTTATCCAGATGCGTGCATGAGCTATGTTGCAAGTGCCCCAACGCGTCTTCATGTTTTTTGTACGATATTCTTTAGCACAAACACCAATTTGACGCTCTAGCTTGGGGGTTTCGCGGCGGATTGCTTCTGTGAGTTGCAACCTATACCATTCCATCACTTTCTTTTCGCGCATCTGTGCGCTTGTGTTTTTTGGCACGCGAAGAACTAGATTGTTCGATTCAAGCGAAACGTTGCTTTTCGTGGAAGCGTTGATTTTATTAGAATTGTTGCTTTTCGTGGAAGCGTTGCCTTGCCCTGAAAAGTTGCTTTGACTGAAAACATTGCCCTGCCTGGAAGCGTTGACTTGCCCAGAGGCCTTTGTTTGCTTGCCGTCTGTCTCTACAACCTGCAAACAAAGCGGGCTTCCCCACAGATAAAACGTTTCGCCTGACACATATTTGCGAGCGTTTTCTTTTGCTTTTCGTTCACGTTGCCGCACCTTGTCGCGATTTTTCTCAATGAACTGCATCTTTGATTGAACAAAGCGCACTATTTGAGCATCGCTTACAAAAAATGACGACGTTACGCGCACGTCGCCATTTGGTGGTCGAACTGACAAATTTATGTTTTTGATGCCAGTTTTCTTTATTATTTCTACGTCTATATCAGCAACTTTTATTTGCTTGTTCGTTTGCATGTTTTGCTTCTATGTGTTCCGCGCTAAACCTTAAAACTCGACAAAATTACTCGGTCGCGCCCGCGCAATTTGGCAAGTTGATTGTCAAGATTTTATTACTAAGACATCTTTATGCTGGTGATCACAGGCTGATCAGCCTTTGAAACGGTGCCGTTGCTGTCGGTTGTTTTCACGCTTTCGCAAATTTTATCGACCACTTCCATGCCACTTGTAACATATCCAAAGCATGCATATTTTCCATCGAGCGATTGAGTGTTTGTGCTGCTGGTTTTATGCACGATGAAAAACTGGCTTGAAGCGCTATCGTTGCTTTGTGAGCGGGCCATGCTTATAGCACCTCTGGTGTGTTTTAGCGAATTTTTAACACCGTTGCTCGTGAATTCGCCTTTAATGGTTTCGCTGCTGCCACCAGTGCCATCTCCATTTGGGTCGCCACCCTGAATCATGAAGTCGCTGATTATGCGGTGGAAAGTCAAGCCGTTATAAAAGCCTTCGTTCACAAGTTTTTTGAAGTTTGCAACAGTTATGGGAGCTGCGTTGGCATCGAGCCCCACGGTGATAGTGCCGTAATCTTTAATCTCAATCACGCATTGGTCTGTTTGCGTGAAATCCGAAGACGTGTTTTGATTTTTGTTGGAATTTGAATTTGAAGTGTTGCTTGAATTATTTTTGTTTGAATTGTTAGAATTGTTAGAATTTGACGTGTTTGAAGACCCGCTGCAGGCGCACATAGCAACTGCCAGCAATGCCGTGATGGAACAAACTAAAATTGCTTTGATGATTGTTTTTTTGGAAGCTTTTTTGTTTTTCATTTTCAATATCCCTTTGACTGTTTGATTTATGAATAATTGGCTGTTGAATAACGGTTAGTAATAGTATCACAAAATGCAGGGCTTACAGGATTTGCATTTTGGAGGAAAGTTAAGAATGTGAACTTTATTTGGGCCATGGTCACATAAACAATAAAACCCATATAGAGAAGATGCCACAGACATTTATCACAAGAGCTACAACGATAAATAACCTTCTCGCTGCATCTGTGTATGTCAAACTATTTATGTTCTAAAAATCAATGACTGCATAATGTATGTAGGATTCCTTGGTCGGCTTAAAATCGTCGCGTATGAATTTGGGTGCGTTCTCGTTTAGATACATATCGCCAGCATCCGATAGGTAAAACAACACGTCTTCGTGTGGAATTTCCTTTTTCTCACCGCCAAAAATACTGACATATCTATACGTTATGCTCCCTGGATAATATCGCGTGATGTATTCTTGCTCAATTAAGTCATATTCTTTGATTTCCTCAATTCCATCTTTGAGTGTTGAAAGTTGTTTTCCTTCTATGAGTATCGCAGTGTTTTCATCGATATCAAACATAACTACATCAGGAATTGATAATTTTTCACCAGTAGAAGCCCTCTTTGGCAAAGTAATCTGTTCTCTGTTCTTAGAAAAGAAATAGCCACGCTCACAACCAGCATGATTTTGATAGATCTCTAGAAGCCCATTGTTTTCCCCAAGAATGTGCAAAAGAATGGAAGCCACCTTTTCTGAGCGTCTTTCATAATGCCAGTAACGTGTAGGTAATTCAATTTGCTTGGGCAGTTGAATTCCTTCTAACTCCATATCTAAGATTTTGCAAATAAATATGAACTTATTGCGTGCGCCGCGACGACTCATATATTTTTGAGAAACCCCATGCTGTGTGATTACAATTTGTCCATTCCAACCAAGCACACGTAAGCCTTTAGCCAGCATCGATACGGTTCCAATGTTTGGATCGTGTGCAATATTACCCGCTTCCTTAGGTTTTGTAAGACGCGCAGAAATATAAATAACATCGCCTTCTTTATGAAAACGCACTGCCACATTACTAGCGGAAGGCAGCCTCTGTTCATTTTTTGCTTTAATAATTTCTTCAATTTTTACATAAGGCTTAAACCAGTTTAAATTGCGCTTGCCTACAATTTTTACACCTAGCGACAAAAGAATATTTGTTCCTATTATGTTCGTATCGCTTGGTTTTACTTCCTCGTCAGCTTGAAGCTCTTCGTTATAGAGCATGTATTTAGATATATTTGGATAGAACTCATCAATATATACAAACTTTGTAACCCTTTGACATACCCCTGTATTCCGCGATTCTTTATCACTGGTTTTTGTTTCTTCAACTGCCATCAAGGGCAACTCTGAACCGTCTTCAGCTGGTGGCGGTTCCTGACAAAAAACGAGAAAATCCACAAAACTAGTCTCGCCAGCTGCTATTTTTATAAACACATTTTTAATTCCCTCAACTGCAAGCCCTTGCACCACATAGGTAAAAGCAAAACGATTATCACGGATAATCGGATAGATAGAAACATCATCAATCTTGCAAGGCAACGCATGAAAATCTGATGCATAAAGTGAAACTATTTGCGAAATAACAGATGCCTTAGGCTTTTCTTCGGCAAGAATCCACAAGTTCATAAACGCCCCCAACAGTCAATTTTTATTGTGCGAATATTACTGCATTAATGTAATATATTCAACCACGCATTGATGTGAAAGTGCAATGTTCATATGCTAGAAACGAGGAAATTCTGTGAGGTACATAGGGTGTAAAACAAAACTTCTCACAAATATCAGTGAAGCGATTGAGAAGTTTTGCCCCGAAGCTCAATCTGTTTGTGATATTTTTTCTGGTACTGCTGCTGTAGCAAGGCATCTAAAAAACAAATATAAAGTAATTTCAAATGATATTTTATATTTCTCTTTTGTGCTTCAGGTGGCAACAATTGAAAACGGCGAAATACCTAAATTTGAAACCCTCAGAAAAGAAGGGATCAAAAATCCTCTATTTTTTTTTAATAATATGAAAACTTCAAACATGGAAAAATTGCCTGATGAAAAGAGGCTCTTCCAAACTTATTATTCACCTAGAGGTGGGCGCAAATACTTCACTGACGAAAACGCTTTGAGAATCGACTTCGCAAGAAATACTCTCGAAGAATGGAAAAACGCAAATTTGCTTAAAGGATACGAATACTACTATCTCTTAGCCTGCATTATAGAAGGGATTCCATTTGTCTCAAACACATCTGGCACCTATGGTGCGTTCAATAAATTCTGGGATAAGCGCTCCCAAAAAAAATACGAACTCTTCGATCTGCCAGTAACCACAAATGGAAAAAAGAATAAATGTTACAACGAAGACGGATTAGCACTTCTAAAAAAATTACAAGGAGATGTTCTTTACGTTGATCCGCCATATAACTCAAGACAATATTTGCCCAACTATCATGTTCTCGAAACCGCCGCAAAATATGATTGGCCAGAAGTGCGCGGTATCACAGGGCAAAGACCTTATGAAAACAACAAATCAGATTTCTGCCTAAAAAGAAAAGTTTTGCCTGCCTTTGAAAACCTTGTTCGTAGTGCAAACTTCAAACATATCTTACTAAGTTACAATACCGAAGGACTCATGGAACTTGAAGATATTGAGTTTACGATGAAAAATTACGGGGTGGCGGATTCCTATGAGGTTATCGAAATTCCATACAGAAGATTTAAGAGCCGAGCTACTAACCACAAAGGAGAAATAAAAGAATTGCTAATTCACATTGAAAAGGATCAAAGCTAATGTCAAAACAATATATTAAAAGTCCTCTGAACTACATGGGTGGAAAGCACAGAATACTGAAAACAATAATGCCTATTATGAATAAAAAACAACCAGACACATTTTGGGATGTTTTCGCGGGGGGTTTCAATGTGGGCATAAACGCAAATTCTGATAACGTTCTTTGCAACGATCAAATTACTTACTTAATCGAAATGTTTGAGCTTTTTTCAAGACAAGAAATTAATTCACTCAAAAGCGATATAAAAGATCGCATCAATGATTTTTCTTTAT
>CAVEFW010000094.1:0-38312 GCA_963615035.1 Phocaeicola dorei | reverse complement strand
CTGCACATTCGGTGCTTCTTAGTTTTAAGCTAACTGTTGGAAGAGTGAAAATAGCGGCCTGCGAAATGACGACCAACGAAGCGATTGCTTGTTTTTCATCTGACGATCCAAAAAAACTTGCATACATTTATCCATATTTAAAAACGTATGATTATAGAAATCTTGGAAACACCTCTTCAATTGCAACGGCAGTCAATTCAAAGATTATCAAAAGCATGCAAATTGCTATGCCCAATGAAAGCGTCCTTGACAAATTTTATACGCTCACTAAACCCATTTATGAACAACTTCTGATTACCACAAAAGAATCCCGCGCTCTCGCTGCCTTGCGCGACACTTTGCTGCCCAAACTCATGAGCGGAGATGTGGTGGCAGGACAAAATTAACTACCGTGCGAAATGTGCTAAAATTTACGCGTAAATTTTAGCAAGCGAAACTGGAGCAAACAAATGGCTACACTAACAGCAACAGCAAGTGAGGCAAGGGCAAACTTTTCAAAAATTGCAAATAGCGTAATCGAAACAGGCCAGCCAGTGACAGTCTTCAAAAATTCTAAGCCGTGGGTTGAGATTGTGCCTTCTGGATATCTTGAAAAAACAGAAAAAGAAGACGATGCATACGTTGAGCAGGTGGCTTTAGCGCTAAGGAAAAGCAAGCAACAGTTTGCAGCAGGAAAGAGTTATGCGGGAAGCGAAACTTTATTTAAAATGCTCAAAGAGAAAAGACCAGAGTTGTGGGCAAAATAATTGAATTTTCAGAGCAATTTCTTGAGGATACCGAACAAATTTATTCATATAAGGTTGCAGATGAGTTAAAGAATGCAATTGCTTTACTTGAGGTTATTCCAACAATTGGTTCAAAGATAGTCAGAAAATCACTAAAAGAAGAATTCGGCGAGGATATCTATAAATGGATTGTTGGACCATTTGATCTGATATATACCTTTGATGAGGAAAACGAAGCCGTTCAATTGCACGCCTTAATTTCTCAAAAACTAGTGAAGTAGGCGGAATGCTTTGTTTTTAAAACTCATGAGCGGAGATGTGCAAGTGAGCCTGTAAGCCGGGTTCTGTCGAGAGCGACCATTTATCTTCGATGTGTGTTGCCACACATCTTTAGCGCGCAACCCGAACGCAGGTCAGGGCGAACCTATGGCGTTCCTATTTGCGTTTGCTTTGGATGGGGTTTACCAAGCCATGTTGTCGCCAACATGCTGGTGCGCTCTTACCACACCGTTTCAGCTTTTCCTGTGCACGCCTGAGAGCTGTGATAGTTGCAAAATTTGCGCCGAGGCGCAAAACTTACAAAAACCACGCCCATATTCAAACGAGCCATCGGAGTCTTCTTTTCTGCGGCACTAATCCGTCGGGTCACCCCGCCTGGCCGTTAGCCAGCATCCTGCCCTGTAAAGCCCGGACTTTCCTCATGCGCATATGCAATTGTGCTCCCTGATGGATTGCTTGGTGCGCACGCAGTCGCTCAGCTCACTTGCGAGGCGTATAATATCACGAAGTTATAACTGTTGCATATCGAAGATGAGTTGTGTGTCGCGCGTGCTGGTGTGTGTGTGAGGTGCGTGAGGTGCGTGAGATGCCTGCGTTGGTGTGTGTAAGAGAAACATGAAAAACGTGAATGAGAAAAGTGATAAATTGAAAGACCAGAGTGTGAGCGTGCGTGCAAAATCTTGTGCGCTTGTGTGCGGTGCAACATTTGCGCAAGACGATTTCTGTGCGCGTTATGAGCGCGGCGAATTTGCGCATGTGGTGGCAGTAGATTCGGGATATGCACACTTAACACATGTGGGAGTGCCCCCCGATGTGGCACTCGGAGATTTCGATTCGCTCGGTTTTGTGCCTGAGCGTGGCATTTCGCACCCTGCAATCAAAGATAAAAGTGATTTAGAACTTGCGCTTGACTATGTGCGCGCTGAAGGCTTTCGCGATATCTGGGTGTATGGTTGTTTGGGTGGGCGCATAGATCACACGATATCTGCGCTGCAAGTGCTCAGAGCTGCGGCGGAGCGCAGTCAAGATGGAAGAAGTGCACCTTGGATGCGTGGGAGCAATACGCAAGATATTAGTGAATCAAAAAACGCGAGTGCGCAAAAGAGAGATATATCACAAACAAAAGATGATTACGTGCGCATCCGCGCGGTGAGCGGCGAGGGTGCGCTGTTTAATCATGCAAACAGCCGCAGACAATATAGCGAAATTTTAGAAGTGCTCACCGCTCCGCGCTGCCTAAAGCTGACTGCACACGCGAGCGCGAAGCCAGAACGTGTGAGCGCACTTGGTGCCCCCACCTATGGGTGCGTGAGCTTGCTTGCGGCAACATCTGAAGTGAGTGGCGTGAGCACGCGCGGGCTTTTCTATGCCTTAAACGATGCGAAACTCGACAATCGCGCAAGCCTGGGGCTTTCAAACGAACTCGTTGAGCGCACAGGATATGTGAGCGCAAAGAGCGGAACACTTTTTGTGGTGTATCCGTCCACGCTTAAAAATGAGTGTATAATTGCAAACACAGGGGAGCTGTAACTTGCGCAAAGCTTCAAAAGTGCAGTTGAAATTTCCTAATTGTGAAGTTTCAAATTGCACGGTTGAAGGGTTGCGAATCGCAGTTGTGAAATGTGGTTACGTGTCGCAGTTGCGAAGCGTAGTTACTACACGCAGTTGCGACAAGTGGCTGCGAAACATGGTTGCGAAACGCAAAAATCACAAAATCGCGCAAGTAAGGCTGAGAGGAAGCATATGCTTCGACCCTTATAACCTGATGTGGATAATGCCAGCGAAGGGAGATTAAGATGGTTTCATCATCTAGTGGCGCGCAAGCGCATGACGAATCGAAATACAGCGCGCAAGAGCGCGAATGTTGCGCAACAAACAGTTCGCTTGCACAACAAAACGAACACAAACAGTCTCAAAGTTCAGACACCAAACTCATCACGCAACTCGACTTTGCACGTGCGGGCATTGTGACGCCTGCCATGAAAGAGGTCGCCAAAAAAGAGATGCGCACCTCTGAATGGGTGCGTGCGCACGTGGCAACAGGGGAAGTTGCAATTCCTGCAAATATTCACCACACATCGCTGAGCGCGCAAGGCGTGGGGGCGCACTTAAGCACGAAAGTGAACGTGAATTTGGGCATTTCTCCCGACGTGTCAGACATTAGTGAGGAATGGCGTAAAGTGGAAGTGGCGCTTGAACTGGGCGCAGAGGCCATCATGGATTTGTCTAATTGTGGCAAAACGCACGCGTTTCGATCGAAACTCATAGAAAAATCGCCTGCGATGATAGGCACGGTGCCCATGTATGACGCGGTGGGACACTTAGAGCGTGCGCTCATAGACATTCGCCCGCAAGATTTTTTAGATGTGGTGCGTGCTCACGCAGAAGATGGCGTTGATTTCGTCACCATTCATGCGGGCATAAACAGGCGCGTGATTGACACATTCAAAGAAACTGGTCGCTTGATGAATATAGTGAGCCGCGGTGGCTCTTTGATTTTTGCTTGGATGGAAGCAACGGGAAATGAAAACCCGTTCTATGAATACTATGATAACTTGCTTGAAATTCTGCATGAACACGATGTGACCATAAGCTTGGGCGATGCAATGCGCCCAGGAGCCATTTATGATTCGTCAGACGCATCGCAGATAGCTGAGTTAATCGAGCTGGGGAAACTCACGCAGCGTGCGTGGAGCGCGGGTGTGCAAGTGATGATCGAAGGGCCAGGGCACATGGCACTCGATGAAATAGAGGCTAACATGAAACTCGAGAAGCGTTTGTGCCACAATGCGCCGTTCTATGTGTTGGGCCCGCTCGTGTGCGATGTGGCGCCTGGATATGACCACATCACAGCTGCCATCGGGGGTGCCATTGCGGGTGCGGCAGGTGCCGATTTCTTGTGTTACGTGACACCTGCGGAACACTTGCGCTTGCCTGATGCGAGTGATGTGCGCGAAGGCTTGGTGGCCACAAAAATTGCAGCACATGCGGCTGATGTGGCTAAAGGCGTGCCGCGCGCTAAAGACAGAGATAACGAAATGAGCCGAGCACGCAGGCAGATGGATTGGCAGCGCATGTTTTCGCTTGCCATAGACCCTGAGCGCCCGCGTGAATATTTTGAGAGCGCGCCGCCTCAAGTTGAAGGCACATGCACAATGTGCGGAGATATGTGTGCCGTGCGCACCGTGAACCAAGCGATGGAGAAAAACGTGATAGATTTAGGCGCAAAATATAACCACCACAAAGGAGAATAGGCGATGGAGACATTTGCATTAAAGAGCGCACTTGATGCGGTGCGCGAGGAAAACCCGCTCGTGCATTGCATAACTAATTATGTGACAGTGAATGATTGTGCTAACGCGCTTCTTGCATGTGGCGCTAGCCCCATCATGAGTGATGAGCCAGCGGATGTGGAAGATATCACGAGCATATGCAATGCGCTCGTGTTGAACATCGGCACGCTCAATCAGCGAACTATTGCGGGTATGCACCGTGCGGCCACACGCGCAAGTGCGCTTGGTCACCCTGTAGTGTTCGACCCTGTGGGCGCAGGTGCCAGCACACTTCGCACAAAAGTGGCAACCGATTTGCTGCGTGAACACAGCATAAGCGTGGTGCGCGGAAATATGAGCGAGGTGAAGGCACTTTATGCATCATATGTTGAGGCGGGTTCTTCCACACACACACGAGGCGTGGATGTGGCAAGTGCAGATATCGTGGATGCACACAATATGAGCGCAGCAGTGCAATTCGCATGCACATTTGCGCAGGTGGCAAACGTGATAGTTGCCATCACAGGCCCTGTTGATTTGGTGGCAAGCGCCACTGAATGTTACGCCGTGCACAACGGTTCTGCGCTTTGCGCACGCATAACGGGTGCAGGTTGCATGCTCACGTGCACAATGGCGGCATATATTGCAACAAGCAATAGTTCTGCATCAACATTACAGCGCACGCTTGCATCTGTTGCGGCACATGGCATTTGCGGAGAGATTGCAGACGCGCGCATGAAAACGCAGCGCGCAAACAACCCAGATTTTGCAGACGGAAATGGTTCATATCGCACATACTTTTTGGATGCGCTTTTTAACTTGTCGGGCGATGCGCTGGAGCAACGCGCAAACATCGAGCGTGTTAAGTAACCACATAAAGTAACTTCATAGAGTAACCGCAAAGCGCAAAGCAGCTACAAGCGATAGTAAGGGCACTCTCTGTCAAGATTGGGGTTAAAGCAGGGGTCGCCCGCTTCAATTTTTTTTCTCCACGCACGCACAAACTTTTCTCTATCTGTATGTGCACTAGGTGACAAAACAGTGCCAAATTGCGTTTCAAAGCGCGATCGTTTCAGCACTGCAAACGGCGAATATACCAAGTGCTTTCCTTGCGCACGCATTTTCATGCACAAATTCGCAAACGAAAAATCAAGCGTTTCATAGTCTGTTGAAAACCCGCCACATGCAAGCGCACATGTGCGATCTAGAAACACCGCACGCGCATATAACACCATGGGGTTTAAGGGGCGCACCGAGCGAGTTTGATACCCTTCATCGAAAAAGGTGAGATATCTGTTCATGCAAATTAAGTTGCCCGCGCCGCTCACCGTGATGTTGTTATATTCAGCAAGCCCGTCAAAACGCATAACGCGCGGGCTAGCCGCTCCCACATCGCCTCGTGCGAAATATCCCGCAAGCGTCAAAAACCCGTTGTGATTGGGCTCTTTTGGAATAGGCACACAAAACGTCTTTGCATATATGCGCAAATAAAACAAATTATCTTGCAGGGCAGCCATGTCATAGGGCAAAAAAGCCACCACGTGCGCATTGCTTCGTTCAAGGGCTGTCTGTCGCGTTTGTGGCGTGTCGTGCGGCAGTGCATAGAACGAAATGTCGCCGCCTGCGTTCTTGTATTCCTGCACAAGGTTTTGAATATGGCTTTTCAGCGCGATATTTTCTTGAGAAAAATTTGCTAATTCACAAGGTGCACCGACGAGAAACACATCGAGTGATTTTGGCGGATTTGGTTCATAAAGTGCACGATATGTAAACATAGCAGGTTCACACGTGGTGGTGTTTTGAATGTTGTGTGTGTTCAAAAAGTTTTTCACTGCCACGCGTCCCGCATTCATGGCGTAAGTTTTTGTTCCAAAATTAGCATTGACGGACCCTGAATGCATGCGCCAGTGGTAAAGAACGTGCGGAATGTGAACTATCTCGCAAGGCTTGCTTTTTTCGTTTTTGCGCACGCATGATTTAATTTCATTGCCGAATGCGTCACATAAACATGCTGCTTTGAGTGTGAGGTCGTAATCTTGTGCGCCCTCGACTTCCGCGCCAGACTTTCCCATTTCATTTATTACGCGCCTGCTTACACAGAGCCAATGAACTATGTAGTTGTTGGATAGTATCAAATCGATGTTGAAGTCGGGCTTGAAGAAAGGGAAGTGATAGACGCCCTCTTCGGTGTATGAATCTTCATCGCAATAGAGCAGGCACACATGGGTGTTTTCTGCGGCAGCACGCGTGATGGCGTCCACATAGAATAAAAGTGCTTCTGGCTCCACGAAATCGTCGTGATCGAGAAAGCAGATATAGTCGCCTTTTGTGTGCTCTATGCCCAGATTGGTGTTGCCCACTATTCCATCATTGTGTGGTTGTTGCACCACTTTTATGCGCGCGTCAGTGTAGGCAGCAAGCGTTGATGCCATTTCTTCGTCATCAGGGCTTGCGTTCACTATCACAAGTTCCCAGTTTTCATATACCTGCGCCAAAATTGAATCTATTGCATCGCGTAAAAAGGCAGGGGGTGTGTGGTAGGCAGGCATAACTATGCTCATGAGCGGGCCTGCGGCATCTTGGGCGTTGTTTTGTGCGCTTGCGTTCGCGCTTGTGTTTTCGCTCGCGTGTGTGCTGGCATTCACACTCGAATTTGCACCTGCATTCGCGCTTTTTTGCACGCGTGCGCGAATTTCTTCTTGCATATGTGCAACATCGTAACTTTCGCGTTGCTTGAAGAACCATTTTTCATAGAGGTCATCGTTGCATGATACGTTTTCTATTTCCTTATAAAAGGCGTGTTGCATTTTATGCGTGCATTCGCGAGACGCACTCGCACGCGCGCGATCGCACTTGAGCGTGAAAGAATTCACATTGCCACACAAGATAACTTCTGCTTCCGCCACATACCATGTGGCCGCACTTTGCGTGTGTGTGCTTTGTACGTTTACACTCTGCACGTCGTTTAGCAAGGCATCGTCTCGTGCAGCGTTACGTTGTGCATCATCGCACTGCGAGTTCATGTTTTGCACATACGCTCGGCGTTTTTCATAGGGAAGTGCGAACTGTTGCAATATTTTAGCCCTGCGTGGGCTTGACTTCGATATCTCGATGTTCGGACGCTCGCAGAGAGGCCTTTTGGCACATAGGTGCAAGACGGCATAAGAAAAACTATCGCTAAAAAAATCATTGATTATTCTGTCTGGCGTTTTGAATGCGGTTGCACCGTAGCAATGTCTGCTATCTAAAAAACCGATGTGACCCCAACGTGCACGCACGATGCGCAGTGCCTGACCGCGCTTTACTTCATCTTGGGTGAGCGGGTTTTCTTGAAGGTATTCATCGATTGAATTGTAAGTTTTCATGCTTTGTCCATTCCGAGATAATCTCGCCAGAATGTTTCACTTGTGGCGCAGGCGGCAGCGCGCCTGTATTTTCTCACCAAACGCCTGTTGCCTTTTGTAGCCTTGATTGCCTTATTGAAACGCGAATAGAGTTCCTTGAATTGTTCATCATCTTTGTGACGACATGCACCGCGACACCCTATGAAATCTATCACGAATATATTTTGCGCCCCCATTTGACGCTCAGGCAAATAAAACCACCCCTCATAAGGCATGACTGCCCATTCTTTTTGCGGCAAGCCTCGCTCATGCGTGCGCATCTGTCCGTTCCAACTTGCAACATCGAATATCCTTTGTTTGAGCGCACGAGGCGAATCTATATAAGCACTTGTTATGTTTATCTGCCGTGTCACGTCGTCGCGATATTCTTCGGGCACGAGTGCTAGCGCCTCATCTAGTGGCAAGAGTTGCTCGCATGTTTTATGTTTCTCTAGGAATTTTTCTTCCGCCACGCCCGCGCGCATGATGAACTCAGGCCCGCGTAAGTAATCTTCGAGCGCCTCGATGACTAAAAGCGCGTTTTTGTAGTTGAAGCGCTTTATCTCCAACTTGAACGCATCTTTTGCTTGGTTGATGAAATATTCTTGCTTGGCACACCCTGTAAAGGCATTCGCCATAAGTGTGTTTCGCGTAGTCTGATAGCGCTCAACTGCCGCATCATAGCGCGTGCGGAAACCTTGATGCCAGATGCCGATGGAATTCATCGTCATTATTTTTTCATGCACGCGAAAGCCATATTCGGTATCGTCGCTGCGCACAAAGAAGGGCAGTGGCAAGCCGTGCTCGCGTATTACACTCGTGGGCATCACACAATACCACCAAGCAGCATAATCGGCACAACTCAAATCATAGAGTTCGTTTTTCACACAATCGGTTAATTTATTTATATAAAGAGGTTTTTTTGCTTGCATGAAGTGACCAAATTCATCGATCCTGCCCGCATCTTCCCATTGTTCGTTGGGGTAGTCGATGTCAAGCATAGCGCCGCTCACAAGTGCGTGCGCATATTCCGCATTCACGATGCGAAGTAAGTTATAGGTGCGCTTAATGCTCTCAGGAGACACAGACACATCATCGTCCATGAGCAAAACGTGCGTTATGCCCTCACTCTGGTGAAGTGCTTCTATCATGCCACGTGCGAAACCGCCTGCACCTCCCGCGTTGACGTTGGGATGTAAAAGGATGTGATCGTGGGCGGGAAAGTCGCGCTCACTCAGCGTTCTACCGTTGTCAACCACGTGTATCCAGAAATTCTGCGCGATGCTTGAGTTTTCCTGCGCGTCATGTGCATACGCGATTTCGTGCGCTTCGTTTGTGCCGTTTACATGCGCACTTTCGCTTGCTCCGTGCGCCCGCGAGCTTTCGCCCGTTTTTTGCGCCTGCGCGTTTTCGCCTACTCCACCCACGCTCAATTTTTCATCACATAAGATTTCTTCATAGAGCTTTTTCACGTTGGGGATAATGTAATCTTCTTTTTTGAACGTGGTGGTGCACAAAGCCAAGCGCACGTCTTTTATCTGCGATGCGCTTATGTGGGTGTAGTAAAACGAGTTTTTAATTTCCGTCGCGCTTTGCGCCACAATCCTGAATGCAACCATAGTTGCATTTGTTTTAGGATATGTAATATCGAGCACCGCAGGTTTTTCGCTTGCATCAAATTTATAGGTGGCATCACTAAATATCTGTGTATTCTGGCTAAACTGATCGGCAAAGGTGAGTTGCACAACTCCCGTGCCAGATGCGATTTCAAGGTGCAGCGAAAAATTATCAAGTGAGCAATACGTGAAGTATTTCTGAGCGGAAAGAGCGTTGATGTAGGTTGTGAAGTCGTATGTGCCTGCGTCTGTCAACTTTATATGGGTGGGTTTGTCGCCTGGGGCACATGCCCTGTCGGCTCGGCAATACAGCGTGGGGTATTGAACAGCTCGCGCGGTTTTATCTATCACCACATTGGCGAGTTTAAACATAGAAAAATTCTCCTTTTGTGTGGTTTACATTGTTGGTGTGCTTGACGTGGTGTTAAGCGCGTGGTAAATCGCCTCGCGCACATTTGCATTTTTGAGATTATAATATAAGCAAAAGCGCACATGCAAAAATGAACGAAGCCTACAAGCAAAGATGGCAAGAATTATAAGAGAGCTGCGTGTGCCTTAGTTTCGCGTTGTTTATATGCGCTAATTTGCATTCTGTATAAAGGGAATTTGCATGAACTTAAAAACTTTAGGTGTCTCGCTTGTGAAAGAGGCATTTTTTCCACATAAGCCAAAAATCTTAGGATTGTTTGCGTGTCCTGATACAGATGAATTTGATGATTATTCAAAAAATTCAGTACGTTTGGTTTTAAGCGGTGTTTCTCGTGAGCGTTGTCTTTCGATTTTTATATCAGACGTGGGGTGTGTGAGCGCGTGCGGATATGAGCATCAAATTCCGCTTGAGCAATGTTTTGTTATTCTGGACGAGGGGTTTGAAGATGTGGTGGTGCTCCAACTGCCCACCTATAACAACGCGTGGTATGTGAGCATTTTGGATGTATCGTTTAACAAGGTGTTGTTTGAGGATCGCATCGATGTGAACGCGTGCACAAGGGCGCAGATATCTCACAAACAAGACGCACACGTTTGCGCAAGGGCGCATTTGGCAGAGCTTGCTTGGAATAATTTGCCACCGTTTGAGAGTTTTGCTTTTGCGAAATTGGATGCATTGGTTGAAAAGCCTATGAGAGACGATGCGCATGCGCGTTCATATGAGAATTCAATTCTGCACGTTGATGTGGAAACTTCTGCGCGTAAAATCAACCATTTGAAGCCACAAAGGCGCTATCTGGCATCTTTGCAAGTGATTGCGTCTCGCCTTTCCCATGCAAAAGATCTGGGTGTGTCGATTACTCCTGTTGTTGAAACCCATATTGCACACTCGACGGGGGGAGAGATAGGGGCATATCGTGCGCAAGGCGGCACGCAGGGCGATGTTTGTTTTGTGCAAAAGAAACTGGGCGAACGCACCGCAATTTTGAAGTGTGAAATTCCTTTCTTTGAACAACCTCACAACATCAATATATATAACAAGCGCACGGGCATATTTATTGCGCGCATCGCGTTTCCCACTCAGATGGCAGAAAAGGGGCTTCGTCGGTTTTTGGAAGTGAATAAGACGGCGTGGGATAAGCAAGATGCATATCAGGCATGGCGTGAGAGCAAAAAGGTTGGGCAATGTGTGCGCACAAGTAAGCCCGTTGAATGTGAGACGGGCACGAATGAAGGCGAGCATGCAAACGGATATACGCAGGAGTGCTCGCATTCATATACCGAAAACAACATGCCCACATTCAGCATAATCACCCCTTTGTGGAATACACCGCGCGAGTACTTTGAAGATCTCACGCGCTCACTTGAAGCGCAAACGTATAGCAATTTCGAGTTGGTGCTTGTGTGCGCAAGTCCTGAAAATGAGCAACTTTGCAAAATGGTTGCGCATTATGAGAGCGCAAATAGCCTGTTAGGTACGCTTAAAGTTGTCATGCTCAAAGATAACTTTGGTATCACGCTCAATACTGTGGCAGGTGTGCGCGCTGCAAGTGGTAAATATGTGTGCATGCTCGACCACGACGATTTTCTCTCACCAGATGCGCTTGAAGTGTATGCGCGCACGATATGCGACGATCCTGAAATAGATGTTTTATACTCCGACGAGGATTTATATGAGAACGGCGAATTTTGCAAGCCGATGTTTAAGTGTGGTGTGAATAGGGCACTCGTTTTTTCGAAAAACTATTGCATTCATTTTCTTGCCATTCGGAAAAACTTATTTCAAGCAGGTGAGCTCAACCACTCAATATATGATGGCTCTCAGGATTACTACGGTTTGCTGAGTGCGCTTGTGCATGGTGCGCACGTGGTGCACGTGCCACAAATTCTCTATCACTGGCGAGTGAGCGATACATCGATTTCCCTTAATCCTCATGCGAAAAGTTATGGTGAATCGTCATCGATTGCAGTGCTCAACAATTTACTTGAGCGCGAAGGCGTGCACGCTCGGGCACACTTGAGCGCAGTGCCTTGTGTCTATAAACTTATCTGGGATGAGGTGCCCTCGCTCAATGTATTGGTGCTAAGCACGCATTCAACCCATGTGCTCGTGCGTCAGTTGCAACGTTTCGGCTTTAATGCTGTAGGTATGCTGCTTCGCGCGTTTGATGCGCAAAGCATAACCCAGACAATCAAACATCAAGGAGTGGTGCCCGATGTAATGATAATTGCGCGCTCAGCCGACATGTATTGCACAGATGGCTTAAGGCAGATGGTGTTGCGTGCTTTCTGGTCACGTGAAGTGGTAGGTGCCATAAGTGTTGATGCGCATGGATGGATACAAGACTTAGGGTTCGAGCGCGCGCGCGATGAACACCTGCGCGCTCGTTGGCAAGGTCAGCATGTGTTTCACCTAGGATATAGTTGCACGCTTGCAAGCCCTTTGAGTGTGGATGCGCTTTCCATGAATTTCGTTGCGTTCAACACGCACACGTTCGATGACTTAAAAATAAAGGGAAGTGAATCTGAGAGCGAGTTTATGACAGAAGGCGGTTTGGTGGTAGTAAACGATGTGCAGGTAGTTGCACCCGACTCATCAGTGCCTCAATTTATTTCATCGCGCAAGGGTTCGGTGTGTAACATTCCTGAACTGGATGATTTCAATGAATTTTGTGCGCGATATGAAAGCGCAAACATGGAGAGTTGAAGCGTATGAGTAGAGTTGATGGAATCAAAACAAAAAAATCTCACGCCTCAAAGCAGAAAATGCCCGTGTATGGTGTTGCAAAGTGGAGCACATATTTGGTTTTAGTGTTGCTTGTGATAGTGGCAGTAGTGGGCGTTTATAACACCACTGCAACTTATAGTGCATATCATAATGCGTTTTTGCATCCTGGGTTTTTGCATACTATCGACAATAATCAGTATGCTCATCTGGCACGAGCGCTCAGCGAAGGTCACCTATATCTCGATTTGCCAGTCGATGCAGGTCTCGCACAACTCGACAACCCATATGACTTCAACGCTCGTTATGAACTGATTTGTGAAACAGGTGCCACCATCTATTGGGATTATGCCTTCTATGAGGGGCACTACTACACTTACTTCGGTGTTTTGCCTGCCGTGTTTGTATATTTGCCTTACTTGCTTGCCACAGGCACCGATCTCTCAACGCCCGACGCGACGCTTTTTTTGTGCATCTTAGCCATTATCGCATGTGCCGTGTTTGTCTATGAGTTGGCTTCGTGGTTCTATAAAAACAAGCCTCCGCTTTTTGCGCTCGTTGTTGGGTTTTTGCTCATGGCTCTCTCAAGCAACGTGTTCGACATTGCATTCTGTAAGAGGTTTTACTACATTCCTTTGGCTTTTTCGCTCGTGCTCACATTCGCAGGTCTTGCGTGCTGGGTGCACGCGAAGCGAAAGTATGCAAGCGCATATCCAAGTAGTGCCAACTCGAAATCTTCGCGCAAGGCGTGCGCGGCAGCATCTGGCACTCGTGCTGAATTTCACGGTGAGTCTCACTCCCGCCTTCACGTTAAGTCTCGCCTCCGCTCTTGTTCTAACGCGAAATCTCACGCAAAGCACGTTGCCATAAAACAACCCACAGGCTGGCTTGTGGCAGGCAGTGCCCTGATGGTGCTCAACTTCGGCGCACGTCCGCAATTCATGCTGGCAGCTCTTCTTGCCTTTCCGCTGTTCTGGCGCGAAATATTTCAAGACCGAGTGCTTTTCTCAAAGAGAAGCGTGGGCACAAGTGTGGGGATTGTAGCGGCCGTAATAGTGTGCTTGGCACCATTATGTTTATACAACATGGCACGCTTTGGACAACCTTTAAACAACGGCAGTTTCTACAATCTCACAGGTTTCGACATGCAAAACTATGTGCAAAGAAAAAGGGACACCCTGCAATGTCTGTTTTACTATCTCATCCAAGAGCCAGTGTTTATAAATGAATTTCCTTGGATCACCACCACGCAATTTGAATTTCTTGATTGGGTGCCCCAGACTCCCATGCATGGCGGCATAATTTTCTTGATTCCTGCGCTGTTGTTTGTGTGCGCAAGCCCTTTTGTGAAAATAAACAAAGAAATTCAAGGAACAAAATTTTTGCGCATCTCAGCATTCGTGATGGGTTGCATTATTTTATATATCGATGCGAAACTTTGTGGTGTCTACAAGCGTTATTTCACGGATTTCGTGTATCTTTGGGGCATCGTTGCGCTTCTGAATATCTACAAACTTACAAGCAGCGAAGGGTGGAGTGTGTTTGCGCACAAAACTAAACGCGTGCGAAGTGCATCATGTGTGGTCATGCGCGTGGTGGTGGGCATAATGATGACCTATTCAGTTCTGATGTGCGCACTCACCACCATCGAGCCTACTCAGTGGGACAGCGTGCTCATTGCCAACCCAGAGCTTTACAATAGCATATCGAGTCTGTTTAGTTAAAACCCTGATGTGCGCAAACGTGATCTGTGGGCGTAAAACTAACAGTGCAGTTAATAGTGCTAGATAATAGTGCGAGCAATTCGTGTTCATAAGCAGCACACCCGCGCGCACTCTAGCCTAGATTATCACTTGGGATGCTGCGCCGAAGTAAGGGTCTGGCTCGCACATCACGTCGCTCCAACGCGAGAGTAAAAGCCCGCGTTCGTGTTCGCAGCGAGCGCGACTTTTGTGGTCTGTATATTCTGAGCTTATGCTGCGACTAATGCTTTCGTGATGATAAAGTTCGGCGTAAGGAGTATATGTGATAAGCAACCCTGCCTCTCTTAGTTTAAGGCAATAGTCAACATCATTATAATCTACAGCGAATTCTTTGCTCATTCCACCCACACGAGCGTAATCAGTGGCAGAGGTCATCATGCATGCACCAGTAACTGCCATCATGTTTTGAGCAAGTTGCCATCTGCCAGAACTTCCTTGATATGTTCTTTCGTGAAATTGATATACATTTGCAGGTGAGGAAATTCCGCTAAGAAAACGAGGTTGCATAATGCATATTCCAGCGTGTTGGATGGTGTTGTCGGGATAGAACAACTTAACTCCCACTGCCCCCACATCCGCGCGCTTGCAAAATCCGAGCATTTCTTCAATCCATTTTGGCGTTATAACTTCTGTGTCATTGTTGAGTAATATCAGATATTCTCCATTCGCAAAAGTTGCTCCAAAATTGTTTATCTCGGAATAATTAAAGTCGCCTTCCCACGCTACAACACGCACGTTTTCATAGCATGTTTCAAGTTCCTCATATAGATTGAACACGTCAATTGTTTCGCTGTTGTTTTCTACTACGATTATTTCAAAATTTTTCCATGTGGTCTTTTCTTCTATTGAATCGATGCACTTTTTTAAATAATGTGCTGCATCTTTGTTGGGAATGATTATTGACACAAGCGGATATTCATCAAAAGAAAACTTCATGCGATATAAACACGGGCGCATGGCGTTGGTTGCTTGTCCTTTAATTCCCACACGTTCCATGTGTGATTGAAGTGCTCGCACGCCAGAATCCATGGCATATTTTTTATTGTCGGTCGACTGCGATGTTGATTTATCGTGAACTCGCCAATGATAGAGCACGCGTGGAATGTGATGAAACCTATTCGTTTTTTCTGAGAGCCTTAACACTAAATCGTAATCTTGCGCACCATCGTATTCAGCGCGTTCAAGATTGTTTTTAATAAGGGTGTCACGCACACATAATAAATGTGCTATGTAATTTCCGCTTCTTAGAAGGTCTATGTTGAAGTCAGATTTGAACTGGGGCGTTTGACATCCGTCGTTTTCAGCATAAAAATCTTCATCGCAATAGAGCACATCAATTTCGGGGTCACGCGTGATCGCTTGTGCATATTCGCTCAACACATCTAAATCAAGAATGTCGTCGTGGTCGAGCAGACAAATATAATCGCCTGTGGCTGCTTTTATGCCTGCGTTAGTGTTATCTGCAATGCCCAAGTTTTCATCAAGCGTGATAATCTTTACACGCGCATCGTCAATTTTGTTGAGTTGTGACCGTAATTGCGCATCATCAGGGCTTGCGTTTACCAGTACCAGTTCCCATTTTTCGTATGATTGGTGCAAAACAGATTCATACATCTCGTGAAAAAACTTCTTCGGTGTTTTGTAGAGCGGCACTACGATGCTGAAAGTGGGGCCTGTGGGCATAGGGGCAAAGGCAGGTCGACCGCGCATAAATTGTGTGAGACGCCATGCCTGATAACGATCGATGCGTTGTGCGCGATATAGCTGGTCGTCTAAGTTGAGCTCCTCTTTTCTTCTGTGCAGATATTTTGTTTCTATGGAAAAAAAGGCTGGACGAACTTTTGGTAAGTGACTATAAAAAATGATGCAACTGTAATTGCTGTAAAGAGGCAAAAAGACATTAAAAAAAACGCGCATGCGTTCACGCCCGCGAGTGCTTATTATTTTGGGCTCTCCTAAGTATACCGTTACGTTTTCGCATTTGTTTCCTTGTTTATCCAGAATCAAAACACACGGAGATGCAAGTTCTTTTATTTCGTTTAGATTTTTAAACATAGACGAGTTGTTGCTTTCGTATACATTTAGTGTTTCTGTTGTATTCTTATGAGTGATTACGGGTATTTCTACAAGCCCTTTTACTATGATTTGCTTCACGTCTTCAGTTTGTAAAATTCGCAGCGGTTGTGTGGTGATTTGATCTACTTCGCATTTTTTCTCTATATCGCGAATGGCGCCACCTTCCATGCCATGATAGCGATACGAATAACGCGACAACCATTTCGTCTTCTTTTCGGTAATTTTGACACTTTTTTCCGTGGCTATTGTGTGTCCATTTTTATCTTTGAAAACGATATCTATTTTTACCGTTGCCTTTACCAAAGGATAAGCCAGCACAAAGATATGCCCGTCGTGTGCGTTTTTTCTGTCTTCTTTACGCCTTATTGCACCTGTGAGCATGGTGTTGGAAGTGAGCACTTGCGGTGCGTCATATATGCCACAAGGCAGGCTGTGATTGCCCAACAAAACTCGCACCGCTGGCTTGCAACCAGTGGGCATTTCATCGAATTCAATGAGTGCATAAACTACTGCATCTCCGCGATACATAAGTGATATTTTGTATGACATGCGTTTTCTCCTTTATATGTCTATTCACGCAAATCGGCGTTTGCAGATTGGCGTTTAACTGGCTTAAACCGACATCTAATTGGCATCTATTTTACAAAATTATCCTGTAAGTGAGAGAGTTTGAGCATAGACAAACCCGAGGAAACATTAAATTTATTCCCATATAGGCAAGGGTAAGCCAATGTTGTCTATCGATGTTTGTTTGCATAGATTTTGGTCGCAGGGCAAGCAAGAAGAGCGCAAACACAGGAAGAAAATATCTTCCTTGCACGCTGTTGATTACTTTTTCTGTCGTATGTGTCCATGAATAAAACATAGCGAATATGTGTTCTATAGGTGTTTTCTTTTCTAAGGAAGTTCACTTAAAATTTTTACGAAATAATTAACCTTTTCATGCTGTTCTCGCGCATGAAATGGAATTTTATCATAATATGATTACAATATATTACATAGTTCACTTAATATTTAAGTGAAAAACGGTCGCCCTGAATAGGGTAGTGTAAAAAGCAAACAAAAGGAGATGACGTGAACATATACGAACAATCGCTTGAAGAGCACAAAAAGTGGGCAGGAAAGTTAGACATTGTAAGTAAGGCTGCAATCACTAACAACGAAGAGTTGGCGCTTGCCTATACGCCAGGTGTGGCACAGCCGTGTCGAGAAATAGCGAAAAACAAGGAAGATGCTTACATATATACCTGCAAGCAAAACACGGTAGCCGTGGTAAGCGATGGCAGTGCGGTGTTGGGGCTTGGAAATATAGGGGCTCATGCCGCGGCTCCTGTGATGGAAGGCAAGTGTGCGCTTTTTAAAACATTCGGTGGCGTGAATGCGTTTCCTATATGCCTCGATACGCAAGATACAGACGAAATTGTGGAGACAGTCGTGCGCATAGCCCCCATCTTTGGAGGCATAAACTTGGAAGACATATCAGCTCCACGTTGCTTTGAAATTGAACGCAGGCTCATAGAAGCGCTTGACATTCCTGTGTTTCACGATGATCAGCACGGCACTGCTATCGTGGTGTTGTGCGGGCTGATAGGTGCGCTGAAAGTGACGGGCAGGCGTGCGAGCGCGTGTAAGGTGGTGATAAATGGCGCGGGAAGTGCGGGCATCGCTATCGCAAGGCTGTTGCTTTCATACGGTTTTGAGAACATTTTGCTCTGTGATAGTCAAGGCATCGTGAACTCCAAATCTGAGCGTCTAAATTGTGCAAAACGCGAGATGCTAGAAGTAACGAATAAAAACGACGAGAGTGGGCATCTTGTAGATGCGCTTTGTGGCGCAGATATATTCATCGGCGTGAGCGTGTCTGATTGCGTGAATGCAAGCATGGTGAAAAGCATGAACGACGACCCCATCATCATGGCACTCGCCAACCCTGTGCCCGAGATTATGCCCGATGTGGCGCACGCGGCAGGCGCACGCGTGGTTTGCACGGGAAGGTCTGATTTTCCCAATCAAGTGAACAACGTGATTGCTTTTCCTGGCATCTTTCGCGGTGCGCTCGAGGCGCGAGCCACGCGCATCACCGAGGATATGAAGATGGCTGCGGCAGTGGCACTTTCAAATCTGGTGAGTGTCGATGAACTTGAGCGCAACATCGTTATGCCAGACCCTTTCAATCCAAGCACTGCACCTGCGGTGGCAGGCGCCGTGAGCGAATGTTGGAAGAAAAATCATGGGTGATTTTGCAAACAATGCGAAAAACGGCGTGTTCATAACCTTTGAAGGCGGCGATGGCGTTGGCAAAACAACTCATATTGAACTGTTGGCGCACACCTTAAAAGAGCATGGGCATGAGGTCGTGTGTGTGCGTGAACCTGGGGGCACAAAAATTGGCGAAGAAGTGCGTGAAACCTTGCTTGACCCTGAAAATAAAGAAATGAGCGAAAGATGCGAGCTGTTGTTGTATGTGGCAGCACGCGCTCAAATTGTGAGTGAGGTGATTTCGCCTGCGCTAGAGCGCGGAGCGGTGGTGTTGTGCGATAGGTTTATCGATTCGACGCTTGCATATCAAGGGTATGCCAGAGGCATCGACAAAGCGTTTATAGATAGCGCAAACGCGTTTGCTTCGATGGGTGTTTTTCCGCACCGTACAATTTTGCTTCACTGTGGTGGGGCAGATGTAAGTCTTGCCCGCGTGCATGAACGCGACCTTTGCGACGGCGCACGTGATGTTTGTGCACCTTGTGCGCCACTAGATCGCACTGAGAGTGAAAAATGCGCACCAATGGACCGCATGGAGAGCGAAAGTTGCGCAAAACTAGATCACGCGGAGTGTGAAAGTTGCGCAAAGCTAGACCGCATGGAGGGCGAGGGCGAGGATTTTCACAACTTGGTAAACAATGCTTATTTAACTCTTGCAAAACAACATCCCGAGCGCATTCGGATGGTTGATAGTTCGCAGGATAAAGCCGATACTGCCGCCCAAATTCGCGCTAATTTGAAAGATTTATTTCCTTGGATGGATGTGTCAGAGTAAACAGATAAAAAACACTCATATTCACTTCTAATCCTTTCCACATCACCCACTGCAAAACTTCAGAAATTTTTCAGAAAAATCGAATTTAACCCCCCCCTATCACTGCATCAGTGTTAAAATACATGGTTACACAGGAAGACTATGTGCATATACGTTTTGTATTGTTACACATAAATAAAATCCTGTGTAGTTGCCATATGACCAGCAAGAATACGAGAGTAAAGATAGGAGGTGGTGTTCTATGGGTGTGCAAAAGCTAAACCAAAAGAAGTAATGTAGTTCGATTACGAAAGGATGAGTGAGTATTTTATGAAAGAAAAACCTAAATACTCAGTGTTCTCTCGTGCTATGCGTGTGCTTTTAAGTGTAGTGTTGGTTATTGGTCTTATGCCAACTTTGCAACTAAACACAAGCAGCGCTAGTGCAGGAGAACAAAACATCAATGCAGATGCTTCAGGCTCTGTGGTAATCAACAACGATTCTACAGATAAGTCTCTAACAGATGCAGATGTTTCGGTGTATCGCTTATATAACGGCGCTACATCTGAGCACTTGCTTACAACCTCTGAGAGTGAATACAACGCACTTCCAGACAGTGGTTGGACACAAGAAGGCGTTGCTTGGTATGCTTCTTCAAAAACAAACACAAAAGGAGTATATCGTCTATACAACGCAGCCTTGGGTGCTCAACTAAAAACAAGCCATCACTACACAACTGATCTAGATGAAGCTAAACAGCTAGTGGCAAGTCAAGGTTGGCAGTGGGACAACGAAGTTGACGGCACACCAACACCTGTTTTTTATTCAGCAGAAGATGAAAACGGTGCTATAAGTGGCACAACTTCAGTTGAGCGTCTATACAACGACGCACTATCCGCTCACTTGTTTAGCAAAGATGCATCAGAGTGTGAACAACTTGTCAGCGCACAAGGATGGGTTGATGAAGGTGTTTCGTTTTATGCTTTCACACAGGGTGTAAACACAACCTCAGATGAAAGTGCCGCTGATACATCTAGTCAGGCCAGTTCTGATAGCGCAGCAAGTGATGAGCAAACATCAGATTCAGATGAAGCTGATACAACAGATGTTACACTAGAAGAAAATGTGAACCCTAACGGTTCTAGTGATGATTTCAACGTAACAGTCTATGGCGATAACGGCTCAAAGATAGAAGATGCCGTTATTGATTTTGAATCTGAAAACACAATTTGTGCAATCGTTCCAGACACAGACGAAAACACACTTAAAACTATTAGTGTTACAGACAAACAAAACAACCCTGTAGAAGATGTGCAGGTAAATGTCTTGAACACATCAGGTGTGCTTTTGGCTAGTGGCACAACAAGCAAAACTGGAAAAACTGTTGTATCTAAATATGAAGCTGACACCGATGCAAACGGCAAAGCATATCCTTTAAGCCAAACACTTACAACAGAGGGTGCCCTGGGTGGCAAACAGCTAATCATGGTTACAGATATTAACGGAAATGGCATTCAAGGAGCACACGTTAAAGTGCTATCTTTGGGCAGAATCAACATCACCTTGCCTGATTCTTGCAAAGACAAAAACATTCGTGTTTATGCCGAATATCCAGAAAATGGTGTTGGTGAAACAGGCCCTGGTTATGGCTGGGATGGCTTGACTATCAATTTGTATAGCAAGGATTCTTCTGGAGATGCAACACTTATCACCCGTGCCAGCGGTAAAACAGCAAACGGTGGCATCTTTATTTCTGCTTTCAATGAAGGCATTACAAATAAAGACGGTGAAGCAGATCCGGTAAGCCCT
Source organism: Phocaeicola dorei (assembly GCA_963615035.1). Lineage (GTDB taxonomy): Bacteria > Actinomycetota > Coriobacteriia > Coriobacteriales > Eggerthellaceae > CAVEFW01. The sequence goes on along the minus strand of CAVEFW010000094.1, from coordinate 17,222 downwards.
GTAACTGGCAAAGAGGTTCCAGTTCATGTAACAGCAAAAGATCCAACAACACAAGAAGAAGAGCCTGTTGTGGGTGCTAAGGTTGTTGTTGATGAAAACGGCAAAGTTACAGTTAGTGTGCCAGACAAATACAAAACTAAAGACATTATCGTTCAGATAAGAGACGAAAAAGACCAAGACGGTGTGCCAGATGTGCCCGTTGAGGTAAAAGATGCAAAACATGACTCTTCTAGGGCTAGTGGCAAAACCGACGATGATGGCTATTTTGTAGCTCCATATGGAGGATCTATTACAGATGATAAGGGAGATGCTTACCCGACAGATCAAGACGGCAATACATTTCCTACAAAGGTAACCTATAAAACAGACAAAACAGATGAGTCTGGCCAGCCTGTCTATGAGCCTGTTCCTGGTGCTAAAGTTTCCATTGATGAGCAGGGCAAAACCACTGTAGTTGTGCCTGAAGAATATAAAAAAGATGACATTCGCGTGCAAATTACCGATGAGGATGGAAACCCTCAACAAGGCAAAAACGTTTGCGTGAAAGACTCTGATGGCTCCACTCGCATAGACGATGAAAAAACAGACGCCAAAGGCATTGTGGATGCTCCTGCCAACAAAGGTGTTACAGATACAGATGGAAAAACTACACCTGTAAACCCTGAAAGTGGCGATGAGCAGCCAATGAAGGTTACATACACCGACAAAACAGATCCTAAAAACCCTGTTGAAAAACCAGTTGTGGGTGCAAAGGTAGAAATTGATGAACAGGGCCACTCAACCGTAACAATTCCTGAAGAATACAAATCAAAAGATGTTACGGTTACAGTCTATGAGCCAGATGGCAAAACTCCTAAGGGAGATGTGCCTGTGGCCATAAAAGACTCTGATGGATCTGTGCGTGTAGATGGCAAAACCAACACAAAAAATGGTGAGCCAGACAAAAACGCCAACAAAGGTGAAATCAAAGCTCCAGCTAATAGTGCTATTACAGACAAAGACGGCGAAGCTAGACCTTATAACCCAGATAACAAAAGAACAGAGGTTATAACAGTTGAGGCTTATAGCAGCGGCGCAAATTACACAAAAGGTCAAAAAATTGAAGGTGCTACAGTAGAGATTAGTGATGGTAAATACATTGTTAACCTACCTGAAGGCACAGAAAAAATTGACGTTAAAGTTACCGTTAAAACTGCTTCTAAACAAGCAATTAGCAACGTTGAGGTTGATGTTTACAACGCAAACGGATTTGAGCGTGGCTTTGGTAACACAGACACAGATGGTGTTTATATCTCTTATGCAAACCAAGGCATTACAGATGATGAGGGTAAAACCACAGTAACAGACAACAAATCTGAAGATGGCATAGCAAAGGGTCTTCCTGTATATACCACAGAGGTTTGGGTTGATCATGACAACAATCCAGATACAGATATGATTGCTGTTCCTAGTGCTAAGGTAGAGATTAAAGATGACGGCACATTTGTTGTAACTATGCCTGAAAACGTAACAGATCCTGACACAGGAAAACAAATCAGTGTTGCTGATAAACCATCTAAGGTAAGAGTTACCACAACAGATGATGAGGGCAACCAAGAAGGTGTTGAGGGCAAAGATGTAGTGTTTAAAGACTACAACAGCAAACAGATTGGCAAAGGCAAAACAGATGAAGAGGGTTATGCCTACAAAGAGGGCAACAACGAAGCTGATACAGACAAAGAAGGCAAAGCAGATGTGCTAGACCCATCACGTGGAAACGAGAGGGTATACATTGATGTAATGTATAGAGATGAAGCTTTTGCTGGCGATGAATATACAATGCCTATTGAAGGTGCTCATGTAGTGTTTAACCAAGATGGCTCTGTAGATGTTTCTTTGCCAGAGGCTGCATATACACACGATGTTGAGGTTGTAATCTATACAAAAGATGGCAACAAAAACGTTGGCATTAATGGCAAAGTTGTGCGTGCTACAGACACCAAAACAAACAGCAAACGCGTAGATCAAGTTACATCTACCATCAAAAACAGAGATGGTGTTGCAAGATTTAAGGCAAACGCGGGCATTACCAACAAAGACGGTGATACAACAGTTGTAAAACCAGCAACTGAAGACACCAAAAAAGCCCCACAAAATGTAAATGTTACATATACCGATAAAACAGATCCTGAAAACCCTGTTGAAAAACCAGTTCCAGGTGCTCTAGTTGAAATCGATGAAAACGGAACAACTACAGTTACTTTGCCTGAAGAATATAAAGACAAAGACGTTACTGTAACACTTACAGACCCAGAAGATCTAGATGAGCAGGGCAATCCAAAGCCTTTGGAGGGCAAAGACGTTGTTGTAAAAGACACCATCAAAAACCAAGATGGCACAACCAAAAACCCAACACGCATTGAGGATAAAACAGACAAAAATGGCCAAGTTAAAGCTCCTGCTAACCAAGGTGTAACAGATGAAAGTGGGCGTGCTTATCCTTATAACGAAGATAAAGGATATAACCAAACTACAACTGTTACATATAAGACAGAAGATGGAACTAGCAAACCTGTCGTGGGTGCTAAGGTAGAAATTGATGAGCAAGGCAAAACTACAGTTACAGTGCCTGAAGCATATGCTAAATATGAGATCACAGTTAACATCCAAAAGAAAGATGAAGACGGATCTGAAAGCCCCATAAAAGATGCTCCTGTGCAGGTAAATGATGCAGGAACGAAAGACTCAGAGGGCAACACGCTTCCTGACACAATTCGTGGCAGAGGAAATACAGATGTTGCTGGCAACTATACTGTTGGCACAAACCAAGGCATCACAAACGATGAAGGCGAAGCTGCTCCAATAAACCCTGCAGATGGCAAAAAATACATCGTTTCTGTAAACACCTATAAAGACAAAACAGACACTTCAGGCGATGTGCCTGTTGCAGATGCTGTTGTGGCCTTTGATGAGGCGGGCAAGATTTCTGTAACGCTACCTGAAGGTGTAGAAAAATCTGATATAAAGGTGAGTGTATATAACGCAAATCACAAGCCAATCTATTCTGTTGATAAGTCAAGTAAGCTTGTAAGCGTTATAAACAACAATGGCACAAAGCGCATCGAAGATGAAGCTACAGATAAAGACAGCACAGTATATGCTCCTGCTTCTAGCGCTATTACAGATACAGATGGCAAGGCAACACTATCTGATGGCGAAGACCTATATTCAATTAACCTGTCATTTGATCATGACTTTAACCAAACAACACCAGATATGTCTCTAAGTGGTGTAAAAGTAGCTATTGAAGATGGTGTCGTTAAGGCTTATTTGCCTGACAGCATTAAATATAGCGATACATATGGCAACATAAAAACAATCACCGTGCCCGATAAAACGGTAAACTTAGAGCTCAAAAAACAAGACTCAGACACCGGTAAATATGAGCCAGTTGAAGGCACGCTTGTTTGGTTTACAAACAAAGATGCTAAGCCAACAGATGACAAGGCTGCATATGGCACAGATAGCACAAACACAAAAGGTATAGCCACTCTTAAGGGTAAAAACACATCTGAGACAAACTGGGAAGGCCAAACCGATCCAAACCCAATCGATCCAAGTTTGCCTCCTGAGGAAGGCGAAGATGGCAATATTACTCAACCAAAACTTATCGTAACAGTTGAAGATATTGCAAAGATTGGCACAGATTATGCCAACGCTGGCATTCAAGGTGCACAAATTGAGATCAGAGAAGATGGCACGGTTGTGGTAACACTTCCAAATTCTGCTATCAACTCAGGTGTAAAAGTTACTGTTAAAAAGGTAGAAACTACAGGTGATCCTAGTGCAGTTGTTGCAAGACCAGTTATCGTAAACGATACATCATCTCTAGATGTGGTATCTAAACGTGCTTCTGGCAACACTGATAATCAAGGTGTGTTTTATGCATACACCGGATCTAGCACTACAAACCAAGACGGTGATACAACTGTAACTAAAGATGGCATTGTATATAACGTTCATGCTACATTTGATCATGACAACAACTCAGATACACCAGAAATTCCACTTCCTGGTGCAATTGTTAGCATTGACGATAATGGTGAAATTCATATCATCTCTCCTGACAGTGTAGATGTTACAGAAGACGGCACTACAACTGCTGTAAGTGCACCAGACAAAAACATCACTGTTAAGGTTACAGATCCGAAAAAGACAGACGAGCAAGGAAACCCAAGCCCTGCAAAAGATATTCCTGTTAACTTCGAGAAAAATGTAGTGAATGCAGATGGAACAGTTGAAGCCCAAAACATCGGCAAAGATACAACCGATAGTGATGGCATTGCTGAAAAACAAGGCGATAACCGTGGCACTACAGATTCTCAAGGAGTGGTCCCAGACCCAGATCCAATTGATCCAAACCCACCAGTTGATCCAGACACACAAAAACCAACTTATGATGGAACTAAAGGTGTGGTCTCAAAGGTTCAATATCAAGCAGACAATGGGCTTTGGACTAATCTTGAGGCTGCTACTATCGAATTTAGAAGCGATGGAGTAGCTAAAGTTGTTTTGCCTGATGGCATGCAAGATAAAAACGTAAGAGTTCTTTTGAAAGATAGCGACTCTAACCCAGTTGTTGACAAGCCTGTGTTAGTTGTAAACCCAGATGGCACAAAACGTGCATCTGGCAAAACACAAACACAAACAGTCGACAAAGAAAAATGGGGCGTGTTTGAAGCTGGTGCCAACAAAGGCATTACAGGAAATCCAGACACAGAAAACCCTGGAAAAACATCTCCACTTGACCCAAGTGATACACAAAAAGACGGCTCTAAGGGCCACACTACAGTAACTGTAATGGGCAAAGATGCGGATGGAAACTATACCCAGCCCATTGGCGGAGCTGAAGTAACTATCAATCAAGACGGCTCAATTGAGGTAAAACTTCCTGAAGGCACTCAAAGCCAAGACGTTGAAATCCAAGTAACAGATCCTGATGATAACAACAAAGGTCTAAACGGAAGAGATGTTTTGGTGCTAAACCCAGATGGCACAAAACGCATTGAGGGTCAAACTGAAACTCACAGCTATCCAAATGGCACATCTAAAGATGGTGTGTTACTAGCTCCTGCATCTGCAGGCATCACAGATGGTCCAACTAAAGATGACCCTGATGCTCCAGGAACCGGTCAAACCACCGTTACAGATCCAACTGACGATCCAAACCCAGAAACAGGTGAAAAAGGCAAAACTCAAGTAACCGTTATGGGCAAAGATGAGGATGGAAACTACACAGAGCCTATTGGTGGTGCTCAGGTAATAATTGCTGATGATGGCACAATTGAAGTTGTGTTGCCTGATGGCACGCAAGACCAAGATGTAGAGATCACAGTAACAGATCCTGAGAACGGAAACAAAGGCATCGAAGGCAGAGATGTAGTTGTTAAAAACCCAGATGGTTCAACTCGCGTTGAAGATAAGACCAACGAGCAAGGCAAACTTGAAGCAAAAGCTAACCAAGGCATAACTGAGCCTGAAGGAAAAGTTGACCCAGATGGCACAGGCCAAGGCGTGCCAGGTCAAGGTGAGACTTCTCCTTTGGATCCAAAGCCAGATCCAAATGGCGACGACACACAGACTCCAGCGCACACAACAGTATCCATCATGGGCAAAGACGCGGATGGAAATTACACTCAGCCTATTGGCGGCGCTAAAGTAACTATTGCAGATGACGGTTCTATCGACATCAAATTGCCTGAGGGCACACAAGACACAGACGTTAAAATCAAAGTAACTGATACGCAAGGCAAAGGTATTAACGATAAAACTGTTAGTGTAGAAAACCCAGATGGCACACAGCGCATCAAAGATAAAACCGCACCAGTTAGCGGCGAAGATGGTGTGCTTTTGGCCCCTGCATCTGCAGGCATCACAGATGGCCCAACTAAAGATGACCCTGATGCTCCAGGAACCGGTCAAACCACCGTTACAGATCCAACTGACGATCCAAACCCAGAAACAGGTGAAAAAGGCAAAACTCAAGTAACCGTTATGGGCAAAGATGAGGATGGAAACTACACAGAGCCTATTGGTGGTGCTCAGGTAATAATTGCTGATGATGGCACAATTGAAGTTGTGTTGCCTGATGGCACGCAAGACCAAGATGTAGAGATCACAGTAACAGATCCTGAGAACGGAAACAAAGGCATCGAAGGCAGAGATGTAGTTGTTAAAAACCCAGATGGTTCAACTCGCGTTGAAGATAAGACCAACGAGCAAGGCAAACTTGAAGCAAAAGCTAACCAAGGCATAACTGAGCCTGAAGGAAAAGTTGACCCAGATGGCACAGGCCAAGGCGTGCCAGGTCAAGGTGAAACCTCTCCTTTGGATCCAAAGCCAAACCCAGATGGTCCAGACACACAAACTCCAGCGCACACGACAGTGGCTGTGATGGGCAAAAACAAAGATACCGGCAAATATACAGATCCTATTGGTGGTGCTAGTGTTACCATCAACGAAGATGGATCTATTAATGTAGTGCTTCCTGAGAGCACACAAGATATTGATGTAAAGATCAAAGTAACTGACACAGAGGGATATGGCATCAACAACAAGCCAGTTGTTGTTAAAAACTCAGATGGCTCTGTTCGTGTTCTAGATCAAGAAAAAACACATCAGTGGTCAGGCGATGGTAAAACCGAAGACGGTGTAGTTGTTGCACCTTGCAACAGCGCAAAGACCAACCCTGAAGGCGACTCTACCATCTCTAATGGAGACAAGGCCTACACAGTAAACCTAGCCATTGATACAGATAACGATGGCACACCAGATAAAGCTGTGCCAGGTGCTACAGTAAGCATTGATGATAACGGCAAAGTAAGCATCGTTTTGCCAGAAATCTTAGTTGATGAAAACGGAGATGCTGTACTAGATGCAAACAACAATCCAATCAAAGTGGCAGATCACAGCGTTACAGCCACACTTACCGATCCAAAAACTGGCGAGGTAACTAAAGATTGCATCAGTGTTCCAGTTGAGTTTTACAATGAAAGCGCACCTGAAACAATGACCTATAGCGACAACACAAACCAAAAAGGCCAAGTTGTAAAACCAGGAGACAGTGAGCGCATTACAGACGATAAAGGTAACGCAACCGTAAACGACATCTTGGTGCACGTATACACAAAAGATGCGGAAGGCGAACATCCGATAGAGGGTGCTAAGGTTATTTTGGGTGCCGATACATCCATCTCAGTGCAACTGCCTTATGGATACAAAGAAAGTGATGTATATGTCGATCTGTACAATACTAAAAAACCAGAAAACATATTGACAAACACTGTTAAGGCATCTGATCTAAAACAAGATGGAAGCCTGGATTCAAAAAGACGTGATACTCCAGCTTCCAAAAATGCCGAAAAGACAAACATATCAACTGCAAAATGCTTGAGAAATCAAGGCATGACAGATGACAAAGGCATTGCAAAACCAGTTGATGATAACTACACATATATAGTTAAAGTAAAAGTTAAAGATACAGATAACATGATTGCAAATGCAATCGTATCTATTAACGATGAGGGTGCCGCGGTAGTAACACTGCCCGCAGAATACGACTCTCAATCAATTGCAGTGCAAGTAAGAAAACACGAAAAGAGCGGAAATGAATTCAATGCACAAAACTTTGATGTAACCCTTAAAAACTCTTCCGGTGCTATTCGTGCTACAAAACAAACTGATTCAAATGGCTGGGCATACTTTGATGTAAACATAGGCACAACAGGTGCTGGAAATGAAAAATCAGATCCAGATCCAACCAACCCTGGCACCACAGAGACTATCCCAGAAGATACAGCCTATCCATACAACCCCTATACTCAAAAATCTCAACCTACCAAGGTAACCTACACAGATGAAAATGGCAAAGAACAGCCAGTGCTAGGCGCTGAAGTAGAAATTGACAGTGATGGAAAAACCACAGTTACAATTCCTGATGAGTATAAAGACAAAGACGTTACAGTTACAGTCTATGAACCAGATGGCAAAACTCCTATAGGAGATATGCCTGTTGAAGTAAAGGATAGCGATGGATCTGTTCGTGTTGATGCAAAAACCAACACAGAAAATGGCGTTCCAGATAAAAACGCCAACAAAGGTGAAATCAAAGCTCCTGCAAATTCAGCCATAACAAACGAAGATGGAATTGCTAAACCTTACAACCCTGCAACTAAAGAAAGCCAACCTACCAAGGTAACCTATACAGATACAGATGGCACCGAAAAACCACTTCCAGGTGCTAAGGTAGAAATTGATCCAGTTACAGGAAAAGGCACAGTTACAATTCCTGATGAGTACAAAGACAAAGATGTAAAGATTACTATCATCGATGAAGATGAAAACCCAATCACAGATCCTGATAAACAAAAAGATTATGTGGTTAAAGATGAGGATGGCTCAACGCGTGTGGATGGCACAACTGAAAAAGGTGTGCTAGAAGCTCCTGCAAACACAGGCACTACAGACACCGACGGTAAAACCACACCAGGTGCTCCTGAAAACTACACAGTTGAGGTAATGGGCAAAGATGCATCTGGTCAATACACACAGCCTATAGCTGGTGCTATTGTTACAATCAACGAAGATGAAACAATTAGCGTTTTGTTGCCAGATGGCACACAAGACACAGATGTTCGTGTGGGTGTATTTGATCCAGACAACATGGTCCCAGACGCTACAGGAAAACTTAGCCCTGCACCTGTGGTAGACAAACAAGTAACCATCACAGAATCAGACGGTGAAACAGACAGAATTGTTGATAACACAGATGCCCAAGGCTATGTATATGCAAAAGCACATACAGGCATTACAGACAAAGATGGCGATACAACAGTTAAAAAAGATGATAAGAAATATCATGTAAATGTTGTTGATAAGGATGGAAAACCTGTAGAAGGCGCTATTGCTGAGGTTGTAGGTTCAGATGATGATCCAGCTAACCCAACAAAAGTTATCGTTACACTGCCTGAGGGCTTGGAAGATAACAAAGTAACAGTTACCATCACAGATCCTGATAATGTGGTGGCAGGCAAAGAAACTCCTTATAGAAACTTGCCAGTTCAAGTTAAAAACAACAACGGCACTACAAGAGGAGATGGAGATCCACAAAACGAAAAGACTAAACAAGATGGCACCTATTCTCCTGATATCCACATTGGTGTAACTGAGATTATCGAAAACGACCCCGACAAAGATGAATTTGCAAAAGCCACAGTATCTAGTGCTGCTCTAAATAACGGCAATCCAGAAGTTTTGGCTACATATGACGTTCAGCTTAAATGGGGCACAAAAGACCAAGACGGTCAAAGCCCACTAGCTGGTGCTACAGTAGAAATTACACAAGATGGCTTTATCACAATTAATCTGCCTGATGAAGAACAATACAAACAAGCTGCAATGACAGCAAAGATCACCTATGCCAAAGACTATGACACACACACCAAAGGAGATCCTGCGGTGGGTGTAAAAGTTAAGTTTACATTTGGTGATGATGCGATAGTTTTGGATAAGGATAAAAACCAAACAGGTGCAGCTGATGGCACAGGCACATCAGATGCAGATGGTAACTATTCATCTAACAAAGATGGCTTTGTAGTTCGCGGATCTACTACATCTGGCACAACAAATGCTGATGGCGATGTAGAGCCATCTCCTATATATGATCCATCTAATAACTACAAAGGCCTAGTTATTAAAGTTGAATATGAAAGTGGAAAAGACGCACAAGGCAATCCTATTTATAGCGGGGTAGAGGCTGCTAAGGTATACGCTGGCACAGATGGCAAACTTTATGTAAATCTAGATAGTGCAACAAATGCAGAAGAGGTATCTAGCAAAGACATTAAAGTTACTGTGCTAGATGTAAACAAAAACCCAGTAGTTAAAAAACCTGTTGTTGTAACTAATAGCGATGGCTCAAAGCGCGCTACTACAAATACAGATACAAAAGGCATTGCCCTAGTTAAGGCAAGTGGCGCTATCACAAATGAAGATGGTCAAGCCACAGTAACCGATGATGAGGGCAACAAACACACCCTAACCGTTACAGATGAAGATGGAAACCCAATTGCGGGCGCTTCAGTTGTAGTGGAAGGTTCGGGTGATAATGCTACATTTAGTGTGGATTTGCCAAACGAATACACAACTAAAGATGGCCAAACCAAAAAATGCCAAGATGCAAACATCACGGTGAATGTTAAGGATACAACCGATCCAGACAACGCTACACCTGAGAGCAACAAACAGGTAACACTAAATGTTGATACAAGCACAGACCCGTCCAATCCAAATATTGTTAACAGAGGCCAAGCAAGCACAAACCAAGATGGCGATGTTAACTTCTATGTTATAAGCAATCAAAACTCAACATTTGAAGACATTGAAGATCGCATCTATAGTGCATCTGCCCAAACGCCTACAGTTACAGGCTCATATAACGGGTCTTCTAAACTAGGTTCAGTTGATCTTGCTGTTAACAAAAACGTTGTGCTTTCTTATGAAAACAACACAAACGTAACACTTGATGAAAACAACAACCCAGATAAAAAAGCTGTTGTAAAAGTTACAGGCATTGGAAACTATTCAGGCACAGCCTATGTATACTTCAAGATTAACCCTGCAACTATTACTCTAAAAGATGGCGACTTTAGCGCATCAGATAAAACATATGATGCAACAAGTGTTGCTAAACTTACCTGGGCAAGACCACAAACAAGCGCTATTGCAACAGATCGCGGAATTTATGCAGGAGATGAAAAGACAATTGTTATCTCTGCTAAAGGTGAATTTGTTGATAGTGCCACTAGCACAACACCTAACAAAAACGTAGCATTTGACAGCGCTGGAAACGTGGCCGCTCGCAGTGTGTATATCTCTGAATACAAGATTACAGACCAAGACAGCGCGCTTGCCGGATATGATGCAAATGCAGATACAAGCAAAGCTAAAAACTATGTAGTTAGTGCAGATAACTCTGTTAAATATTGCTCTGCTAAGATTTTGCAACGTGAAGTTCCTGTGTTGTGGTCATCTCTTAGCGACGATGACGCTGCAACTAAATACAGCGATGTTTCTAGCACAGAAACGTTTGCATATACATACAACCGCCTAGATCAAGGTGTAACGTCTAAGGCAGACAGTGCACTTCATGCAGATGAAACAGTGTTGTCACCTGTTTATTACAACAACACACAAGAAAACGCTACCAACAACCCAGCCATTAGTGGTGTAAGTGGCACATATAGCCCATATGCTACAAACAAAGGTGTAGTTGAAGGAGAAGCTCTAAGTGTTGTTCTAAACAACCAAACAGGTGCTAATGCATACAAATACACCAAAAAAGACACTAATATAAAAGCTCAAAACACAACTTTTGATACAGATAGCACAGGCGGTGTATACACAGCCAAAGCTACAGGTTTTGTGGCTACAAACAACAGCACAGATGCCAAAAACTACAAACTAGAGACTGTGTCAGGAAACGTTGATGTTACAGCTCAAACATTTAGCATCGCTCAAGCTAGCCTTACCGCTCAAGACGTGTCTTATGACGGTTCATATTATGTGGACGGCACAGATAAGACATCTGGTGTGTTGGCTAGCGTTGTTGATGGAGCAGATGGCTCGGCTAGTGCTACTATCCCTGCAAAACAATATGCAGGACGTGCCCTAGAGCCAAGTGTGGAAATGACACAAACTCAAAATGGTAACAACAAAGGCGAGGCACTTGTATCACGTGATTCACTTGACTTAGAATATGGCGATAAAGACACAAGTGACTACTTTGTGGTATATGGCACCACATCAGGTGTTGATACACATGACAACTTCCATGCAACAAATAATGGTTGTGTAACAGTTAGTGCAACACTAAATGGCAACTATACAAGCTCACAACACGTAAGCTTTGATATCACACAAGCACCTATCAAGATCACATGGTCTGCTGACAACTCATCTGTAAACAAGACAAAGACAGTTAGCGAAAAAGGTGCAAACTTTAGTCATGAATACACCAACCAAACACAAACCATTAGTGCAAACGTTGAGGGCTTGGCACAATATCAAACCAGCAACGGCACAAAACATGACGTGGTTGACAGCGCATCATTTAGTGCAAAACACGTGGCAGACTCAACCACAAATCAAGTGTTAATTGAGGGCTATAACTGGGGTGCATATTCAGGACAAACAACGGATGCATATGCATACTCAAGCGAAAAGTCTGATTATTATCTAGACGTAGAAAGTGCTACAAACGATGCAACAGATGTGGCATCTATTACAATTAGTGTACATCCAATAGACATTTTGTGGCAAGAAGGCTCAGAGGCTCAAAGTGAGTGGTCAACAGATTATGCATACACTTATACATATGACGCTATCGCTCACTATCTAACAGCTCATGTAAAGGGCTACTACGATGACTCAGAGTATGAAGATGCACTAGATGCATTCATAAACACTCAAGATACAACTGCTATATCTGCTAAATCATTTAGCGCAAAACACGTGGCAGACTCAGTGAGTGCATATAACGATTTGCGCATTAAGGGTCTAAATGACAACCTATACGACCAAACTCCTGACTATTGTGTAGGCGCAGGTTCTCTAAGTCCATCTGTTAGAATCACGGCTCGTGAGATTGCGGTTGGCTGGGAGTCCACCGGAGATAGTTGGACAGAAAATGAAGTTGAAGGTGAATTTGCAACTTGGCAAGAAAAACTAGCTGCTCTTCGCCAGACAAGCATTAAAGGTACATATGGCCAAGCCACATATATCTATAACAAAAACAACACCATGGATCAAAACTTCAAATATAGCCGCAGTGCACATGTGTTTAACTACACACAAGAGCAAGACAGCGATATCTCCTACAATACAATTGAGCAAATCTTGCCTGGTCAAACTGCTCAAACTACAGTAAAGATCAAAGGCTATAACAAAGATCTAACCAACAACACTCCAGACTACACACTTGCCGCGCTGGACGGAACTGCTAATACAACCGATCAACTAAAAGCTAATATCAAAGTTGTGGCAAGACCACTTGAGACATCTTGGAGTGATACTGTTACAACTTATAACGGAGATCGCCAAGCGCTTACAGCTACAGTGTCTGACTACATCTCAACAAAGCTTGAAGAAAATGAAAACTTTGCATACAACGGCATTAAACTTACCGATTATGAAAAAGAGCCACAAAGCCCATCTGTTAGCCTATCTACACTAGATGCGCTAACGCAAGATAACAAAGTGGCCACGGGGGATACAGAAGCTAGTGTATCGCTGCCAGGTGTGTGCGGAAACGAAGCTGGATATATCACACTTACAGGTGGTGCTGGTCTAACTTCAAGGCCTAGCGCATCAAATACACCTGCATCGTTTACAGCACACGATGCAACCCTAACAGTGCAAAATCAAGGTTCAGATCTGTCTTATTATGAGTTTGTAAGTAACACAACCACATCTGCTAAAACCACACAAGACGGCGTTACTCACAACACTCTAGGACATGACAGTGATGGCAATGTGAATACACAGATAGTTGAGCCATATGCAACAAACACATTCTGTCAGTTCATCATCTTGCCTCAAGACATTACTGGCACAACAACAAACAACCTAGACCAAGCTCAAGGTGGCAGTGCTAATGGCAGATTGCATGTATCACACACAGGCGAGGCTTATGACAGAGACAATGTAACTGACCTCTCCACAACTCAAAACCATGACGATTGCACAAACCACGTTGATTGCAAGGGGGACACAGACGCACATACATATAGAGGTGCAGACTGGACAGAAAGTGTATATAGCATTACAAATGTTACATCTGATGTTGATAGCAACGTTTTGTCTATAGATACAAATGAGATCTATAAACACACAGACAATACAGCTATCAATGCAGGCAACTATACGTTTACTGTATATGCAAAAGGCAACTACACAGGTTCTATCTCTCATAATTATTCAATCGTGCCATTTGAAGTAAACGTAGGTTATTCAGATTGGTATCGCACAGGAACAAAGAACAAAGATGGCGAAGATCACATATCTGCTGCATACAACACAGAAGATGACACCTATGATGGCATCTCTTATAAGAGCGCATACATCGATCAAGCAGACTATGGCAGAGGCATTATCAGATATAACTGGGATGCACAAAAGCCAACCATCAAACACATTGGCGTTGGTCGTGAAAACACAGAAAACATAAATGTTTTGGGTGTAGCCAATGCAAGCTTAAAGACAAATGCCAACAAAGGCGTTATCGGTGGATGGTCGTCATACACTACGGACGCATACACAGCGACTGCTTGCATCTTGGGCAACGAAAGCAGTGTTGCACTAACAGGGCAAAAAACAGATGCTATAAACAACAACTACAAAGTTGTTCAAACTAGCACTCTAAGTCCTGCATACACTCACATCTTCTATATCTATCAGCATGCTGCAGACAATGTGAATGTAAATCCAAACGCTATTAATGGAACATCTGATGTAAACTCTGCTCTTTGGTATCAAAAACCAGGCAATGCAAGTGTTACAAACAACAAAGGTCTAGCACACGATTCATCTGTAGATGTTGCGTGGCTAGCGCAAGAAAATGCTCTTGATAGCTACTACACTGCCACATACAACAGCTACAGACAACAGCCACCAATCAATGCTAATGCTGGAATTGTTTCCAAAGAAGATGAGCTTGGCAATGCCAAACTAGATGCTGCTACAGTTGTGCTAAATAGCCAACAAGAGGTAACAGGCAACAATAAGGCCACAATTACAGCTAACCTTGAAGGCTCGAATGCACACAACTACTACATTCCTGCTAATTCAAAGACACGCCAGTTAGAGATTACTAACAGAGATGTCGATGTTACATGGAAGTTAGATGGCAAAGCTAAAACACCAGATCCAGTTGATAAAAAGATCAAAACTACATATGATGGTGTTACACATGCTGTATCTGCCACAAGAAATGGCATTAACCTAGATGCAAGCACCAACATCATCAAAAATATTTGGTCTACAGACAACAAAGCCAACGCAGATGGCACAATCGGTGCTGCTGCAGGAGATTATGGCTTTGAAACCGCGCTTTTGGAAACAAGTCCTAGCTATAACTACTCTTTGAATAACCCAACACAGACATATGAAATCGAACAGCGCGATATCGGGGATGCAAAGATCTCTAAAGAGTTAAGCAAAAACTTCTTCTATGCGCTAGATGGCGACAAACCAACACTTACTGTTGAAGACTCAGGTCTTGCAACAAACACTACAGCTACACTAGAAGTTGGCAAAGACTTCATAACTGATCTTGATGCTCAATGGACTGATGCTTGGGAGAATACAAAAGGTGTTGCAGAAAAGACATTTATTGTAAAAATTAACGGTATTGGAAACTACAAAGGCGAAGCAACAGTTTCATTTAAGGTGGTCTATGACCTATCTATATGTACTCTCGAACTAGGTTATAAACAAGGTCCGAAAAATCATGCCGTAATTACCTATGATGGTGCTGATCACAGCCCAGACTATAAACTCTCCTGGCCAAATGGTAACGATGTGGATAAAAAGTTGTATCAAGACAATATGGGATGGTTGGATTTCACAAACGCAAATACAGGCTCAGGTACAGATAGAGATTTCAAAAAGACAATTAGGATAACGGCTTCAAACGGAAGCGTTTCTGGCTTTAACGAAAAATCGGATTACTTTATATTGGAGGCAAAGAGAATAGATAGTTCTGATATCTCTGCTACAGCAGAATCTGCAGCTACAAATGTAAAAACAAAGGTAACAGTTAGAGACAACACAATAGGTGGCGGCTCCACTCTAACCGATGGCCAACATTTTACGTATTACTGCACAAACAACTCTACTGCTGGCACAGGAACTGCTGTGATTTCAGGCATGAACAACTATCAAGGCACAAGAAACGTAAATTACACGGTTCAAAACTCCTTGAATTTGCCTTCAACAGCCACTAAGTTGTTTATTGCAAACACCAACCTAACTAAAGAAGAGTTGGTAAGTAAGATAACCAATGTTAAGGTTGGTTCGGCATATCCAGAAAATGCTAATACTGGTGTTTCGTTGACAACTAGTCCAGGATCGGCATCGGTTGGACCTGTAAATTGTGCTTATAATTATAAGCTCAATATTGGAACTGCTGTGATGAGCGCACCGGGCAGCGGATTAATGTATGTCTTTAATACGAATTGGGGCAACTATATAAGAAACTATGATTATAAGAAGATCGTGAACGGAGTAGAACAAGAAGGATATGTTAAGACTGGTATGTCGCTTTATGATGCGGCCTATGAAGCATTCGGCGATCACAAACATGATGACGAATTCTTAACTGGTGCTCCACTTTACTATAATAAAGCCGATGGTTCTTTGCTTGATACTAGTCATAATGATAATATGGATAACGGCGCTGTAGGATCTAAAGGAGGTTATAGTTTTGGTTCTGATGCTGAGTTGGTACATAACTTCGTAATTCTAAAAGAGGGCGCTTCAAACAAAGGAGAAACTGTTGCCAGTGATCCTGATTCGCTGCTTACTGAATTAACCTCTAAAAACGGTAAAAAATATGGAGGCTGGGGATTTGGCAGTCGTTATAATTATTATGTTAATGGAAAAGCTATAGAGTTTAAGAAATGGTGCACCGAAAATAAATATGACACTAGTAGCACTAGCGGATATGATAATGCTGTAAGGAACTTCATGAACGTTGCCACTTATGGAACAAGCAATAAAGACACAAAGAGCGTGTCGGAGTTGTATAGTTATAGTGGAAGTGCTACTCAGGTAACAGTGTCGTCAAGATTCTATCGTCAGGCGCCTAATGGAAATTGGAGCGGAAGCAATAGTAGTCATGACAGCTTGTATTCAAGGCTAGTTATAGGTTCGTCTAATCCTGCTAGTTATATAATTAGGTTTAGAACATCTGATAATGCAGTCGTAGACCTATGTAGTGATAAAGTGTATATGAATTAAAAATTGGATAACTGCTAACCATCAATGATTGATACTGCTTTTATTAGTATGAGAACTAAAGTTGATATAAAACGCAAAGGCGAAAGATAGACACTATATCGAACCCAACGCAGGGTGCCAGCGCAAGCTGGCACCCTTTTTATCTCTGGAAGGTCTTGATTATTGGC
>CAVEFW010000093.1:0-15597 GCA_963615035.1 Phocaeicola dorei | reverse complement strand
AATATGCAGGGGCGTTGAAGGTCATTGTGTTTACGTCTAAGATGCTGACACGCGATAGCTTCTTTGCCATTGTGTTGCTGACTTTGTCTAGCCTGATCGAAATTGGTTTAATGGCTAAGGTGAAATAGCCAAGCAGCTGCATTGAAAATGAATCAAACACAAAATGCGTCACCGATTGATTCCTCTTAGTAAATTCGATTGCATTGTTCTTTAAAAATTTCTCAACATCAACATTTTTGGCACAAGAATAGCCATCAATGACACGCCTAAGGCGGTCCATCAAGGCTTCCGAATCTTCTTGGTCTTGCTTGTAATCTCTAATATTGACCGTAAAATACCTATTGCTCATCTTTGTGCACCTCATCCCATTTTGCCATAAACTCTGCGATTTCCTTCGGGTCTTTTAGGTGTCTTGCAACAGGTGGCATTTTTGGCATGCGGTCCTTGTCAGCAGCATCAAGAGCATCGACAAAACGTTGCACGCGTTCAGACCCTGAAATTACAAAGTTATGAGTAATGCTTGAAGTTGCCATTTTTCACCTCCCTTGTTTTGCTATCTAAATTTATTACTTGTGATTTTATCAATTGCGATTATATAGCAACTAGACTTTTAATTTAGCCGAAAATCAAGCTGTCGCATCCTATGGGTGCTGCGCGAGGTGAAGGGAGTTTTGTCGCGAGCCAATCAGGCACTTTTTATGCCATCTTATAATTTCGCCTACCGTTACTTTTATCTGCCGTTGCTTGCAAGCTTACGCAAACGGCAACATCTTTCGCAAGTGCGCAGCGCATCAACTGGGCGTGATTGTAAGCACTTTCGCTGTTGGGTAAACGAAGATGATGAACAATAGAACTTTCTTTAAAAAATCAAAGTTTACGCGTTTTGAGAACACGTTTCTGCTGCTAAAAAGAAAATTTTCGCAGCGCAGAAAAGCGTTTTCGCAGTTCAGGAACAAATTTCCGCAGGTCAAAGGCACATTCATGAGTTCAAAATGTATGATATTCGCTCTACTTTTAGAAGACTGATAGCATTTGCGGCTTATAAGATAAAACGCTCCAAGACATCTCCTCAAACAAAAACCCCCGCCAAACTGACGGGGGTTTTGAATGCTTTTGCGCTCTTAAGGCGCACAATTCTTAACTTCTGATTCTCAAAAATTAAGCGTTGTCTTTGCTGAAGTTTTGCTTAACAGCTTGAGGTCCTGCGAAGATGAAGAAGAATAGGAATGGAGCCAACAAGCCGATAGCGTCGAGCACAAGAGCGTAAGTTTCTTTTGACCATGTTGGAATAGCCAAAGGACATACGATGCAGAGCACGGCAAGCAAGGCAATCAAGAAAATCATGATGCCGAATGGAACCATGCCTGAGTCTGTCTCACCGCCACCTTCAGCAGCCAATTCGTCCATTGTCTTGCCGCCTGTTTCCTTAACGAACAAGATAGAACAAATCAAAGCCAACACAAATGGAATGATTAGAACCAGCACAACAGCAGAGAAGTTCTTGCCTGTGGTGCCGTCTGCCATTGTCATAGCAAACATTGGCATAGAAGCGATAGAACCCAAAACAATTGAAGATGCAGAACCACCGAAGCGAGCAAACGCTTGGCACCATGCAACACCAGTGTTGCGAAGTGCGGTTGGGTAAGATTCAGGCATCAAGGGTTGCACAGCAGTAATAGCGTAGTTCAAGCAGAATCCGAACAGAAGCATAAGAATTACATAGAGCACGAACTTCTCGTTGTTCGGGTCGTTAACAATAAAGATGGAGCACAGAATAATGGCAACAATGCAGAGCACCCAACTAATGCATAGGTTCTTCTTACGACCAATGCGGTCAGAGATGAAGCCTACAGTAACGTTTGAGGCAATGGCTGCCACGTTGTTCCATGTTTGAAGATTAACAGAATCTGCAGCTGAATATCCTACTGCTTGGAACCATGAAGGAATCCATGCGTTCATGCCATATACGGTGAACTGACCTACGAAATATGTGGTCCAGATAGCAGCAGTGCCCACGATGAATTTCTTTGAGAACAAAACGTTTACAGAAGTTTTAGCAGGTTTTGGAGGAAGCACCAAGTTTTCTGCTTTGATGTTTTCTGGAAGCTCTGTGCCAGCAGCAGCAGCCAATTTCTTTAGTTCTGCAACTGCCTTTTCTTTTTGTCCGTTGTTTGCAAACCAGTGTGGCGTCTCGTGCATAAGGAAAATAAGAGCAATGCCATAGATAACAGGCAAAGCACCAATTAAATAGCACAAACGCCAATTTTCACAAGTATATTTGCCATTAGCCAAATGAACTACTTCTTTAAAGAAGCCTGCGTCAATGATAGGCACGCAACCTGTTGCAGACTCTGAAGCATTGGCGCAGATAGCGCCAGCAACGATGCCTGCCAAAACCCAGCCAGCCACCATGAATGCCATGCCGAATGTTACAAACACACCACGGTGTTTGCCAGGGATTGTCTCTGAGAAGCAGGTGGTAACAACAGGAATGCAAGAACCCACACCAAAACCAGCAATCAAGCGGAATGCTGCGAAGAATGGCAGGTTGGGGCTGAACGCCTGCGGCAAGGTGAAGAAGCCATAGAACAAACATGCAATGATAAGCATCTTTTTACGTCCGAGTTTGTCGGACAGAATGCCACCACATGCACCGCCGAGCACCATGCCCAACAAGCCCCACGTGGTAAGCGAACCAATAGCAGCACTGTCTGTGACTGCTTTACCTGTGCTCCAATCGACAAGACCGAATGAAGCAGCAATATAAGTGTTAGTTGAATTTACAACCATGAAGTCGTAGCCGTCAAAGATGTTTGCCAAACCTAACAACACAAACATCAGCCATGTGTGTCCGTTAATTCCGAAGGAGTCGATGACCTCCGAAACTGTGAACTCTTTACTCTCGCTCATGAAAACCCTCCTTACGTTATACGTAAAATCGTTTGAGCGAATTTACATTACTTTTGCTCGCAAAAGCACGTGCGCGTGTTCGTTAAAACATATGCGCTAGCACTTTTAGCGAACACCTATGCCAACGTTTCATGTGCGATCTGTCGCATGCAACCTGCCGTGAGCCCGTTGACCATGAACGCAACTTAGATGCGTTCATGCTTTTAACATATGGTTTAACAACGCGCCTTCACAACTTTGAGATAAGCGCGCTTGTTTCCGCACACATCAACTCAACATTCGCACAGCACATAACGTGCAACACACAGCGCATAACGCTGACCCTTATTTCCACACAGACAAGACGCTAAACGAAAGGATGAAGAATTGTTGCCGTGCTCCGTCAATTTGCCCCTTCGCAAATTTTGCACGATACGAACTATTGTCCGTTAAACGTAGCACCGCCATCTTCTTCCAGCAATTCCTTTTTTCTCGCCTGGCATATGAGCACTGGCTTTCCGTCTTTCATGCAATATTGACGAAAGCCACAATTGCCATATCCGCTGCACGCGCGACACTTAATGTCTTCGAGATCTAGACCCCCCAGCTCTTTTAAATCAAGTTCAAAAGATTTGTTGATAGGCTTTGACACGATCTTACCTCGAATCTTCAACTTCGCACTTTGCGCGATAAAACAAAATTGCTAGTTATCACATCCAACTGCAATTGGAAACCTGTATAAATGAGGATCTTTGACCCTCGCTTCGGTATTTTACCCTAATTTTGGAATGTATGCTCCTGTTTGGGAAAAAACATGCAGAAATTTATGGATATCTGTAACCATTGCATGTGATTCCCACGATAGACCTGCGGGCTGTGTTGCTCGCAGGTCTATCTTTGTGGGCTTGCAGACAATATTTTGGCAACAAGCCCACAGTTGCGACGCCTATAAACCAGGAGCACCCGGAGCGCCAGGAGCACCAGGGGCTGCTGGTTTCACGCCAGGAGCCGCAGGGGCACCCGGAGCACCCGGAGCTGCACTAGGAGCGCCAGGGGCACCAGCACCAGGACCTGCGCCTGGAGCGCCCGCGCCAGGTGCGCCGCCTGGAGCTGCGCCGGGCGCACCACCAGGTGCTCCACCAGGAGCTCCGCCTGGTGCGCCACCAGCAGGAGCACCTCCGCCGCCACCAGCAGGAGCACCGCCGCCACCGCCACCGAGTTCGGCAGCGATCTCTTCGTCGCTCATTCCAAAGTCTTTCATCAATTGTGTCATCTGATCGTCGTTAAATTCCGTTTTGCAGAATGGACACTTTTTCA
This sequence comes from Phocaeicola dorei, assembly GCA_963615035.1. Lineage (GTDB taxonomy): Bacteria > Actinomycetota > Coriobacteriia > Coriobacteriales > Eggerthellaceae > CAVEFW01. The sequence goes on along the minus strand of CAVEFW010000093.1, from coordinate 11,391 downwards.
GAATGGTGTTGCCCATCAAAGGCAACTTTTTGTCGCATTCAGGGCAATGCAACTCTACGCCACTGTCTGCAGGTCTAAAACACATATAAGGATCCTTTCACTACGCGCATCTCGGATGAGGTGCTAACATAAAAATTGCTTTTGCTGTGCATGCTTGTGTGCAGCACAAACGAAACAACAGCTTATAAGTCTCGTTTCTGATGCCCACCATTCGCCTTGCGAGTTTCCAGACACCGGTTTTGCTTCACTTCAGCAAAACCAATCACGCGTGCGAACATTGCATAATTAAACACCGTCAAAAATGCAATTTTATGCATAATGCATAGCATAATTCTTTTACGCTGCTCACGGGCTGTAAATTTTCGTTTTTATTATCCTTTATTTATCATATTAGACTAGGTCATATAATGTGCTCGGTTCGCTGATAATAGCTTGAGCTGCATATTCAACTGTTGAAAGTCTTGCTGGAAACTCTTTTGATCTATACAGTTGAACAGGACAGGCTCCACTTGTTCCTTAAGCTCGCCTTTATAAAGTCTGGATTTTGCTGCTCTTCTAAGCCAGGCAAAGTATAGAGATTGTTTGGATTACTCATTTTCCACTTGAAATTGTTTTTGAAAATTGGCAGCATTTAAGAGTTACAAAAAAACAAAAATTTAACAATACGAAAAACCAAAAAGGTATAGGAGGGAAAATGAGTATAGGCATAACAAAACAAGAAAAACTAATGGTAGGGGTGCTTTTGGCTGGCACGTTTATCGCTGTGTTAAACGCCACGCTGCTCACACCAGCCCTGCCCACAATCATGCGCGACCTAAACGTGGAATCCACCACTGTTCAGTGGTTAACCAGCGGATATGCGCTCACAGAAGCGGTTGTTATTCCTCTGGCGGCATACATCATGGGGCGCCTAAGCACGCGTCAGCTATACATTGGCGGCATAGGGCTTTTTTGCGCGGGCAGCTTGTTGGCGGCGTTTAGCCCCATGTTTCCTTTCCTGCTTGCGGGTCGCGTGATGCAAGCCGCCGCCACAGGTGCTGTTATGCCCATGGTGATGAGCACTATCTTGTTGGTGTTCCCCCGCGAAAAACGCGGGTCTGCAATGGGCATCGTTGGGCTTTTGATTGGGTTTGCGCCTGCCATAGGCCCTTCCCTGTCTGGCTTGTTGATAGACTCGATTGGTTGGCGAGCCATATTTGTGGTTGTGGCAGCACTGGCCCTCATAATTGTTATAGTTTCAATATTCACCCTGAAAAACACAGATAACTTCAAACGCACAAAATTCGACTTTTTCTCTGTTGTGCTTTCTACTGTTGGGCTGTTGAGCTTGCTCTATGGCCTATCCACTTTCTCGTCTGCAGAAAACCACGCAATAACCGCAGGTTTAATAGTTGTTGGCTTGGCGGTTTTGGCGGTATATGTGCGCCGACAGCTAAAACTTGAACAACCTATGTTGCGCGTGGGAATTTTAAGTGTTCCACAATATAGAACAGTGGTCATCATAATCATGATTTTTCAAGGTGCACTCATCGGCATGGAAACAATCATGCCGCTCTATATCCAAGGCACACTGGGAATGAGCGCCACCATAAGCGGCATTGCTCTTTTGCCAGGTGCCCTGATTGGGGCTATTGTCGGGTTTTTCGCAGGACGCATCTTCGACAAACATGGCGTGCGACGCCCTGTGCTTGTGGGAGGCACAGGCATTGTTTTGGCAGCCATAGGGTTAACTCAACTGCAGGTGTCTTCGCCCATCTTGCTTGTAACACTTATATATACTGTATTGGCAATCGGCATGCAATTCACCATGACCCCCTTGAACACATGGGGCGTAAATTCACTGCCAAATGATGCAATTCAACATGCTCAGAGCACTTCCAACACGCTAAACCAGGTTGCAGGGTCTTTCGGCACGGCACTTTTAGTGTCGGTGTCTGCTGCTGTGGCAAGCATTACAACAAACGTTAGTGAAACGGTGCAAACATTCACTGGTTATCACGCGTCTTTTTCTGTGGTAGCAGGACTTGTGTGTGTGGCGGTGTTGATAATTGTAGTGTTTGTGCGCGACAAAAAGACGAGCGTTGCAAGTGCAAGCAAAGCACAGGCGACAGGCAGTTTGGCGAAAACGCAAGGTGCAACTTCTGCAATTTCTGCAACTTCCAGCAAAGCCGCGGGCGATGCTTCGTCTGTACCTAGTGCAAACGCAGCAAACGCTGCAGGCACGGCTTATGCAAACACAGCAAACGCAGCAAACGCTGCAGGTGCCTCGGGTGAAGCGGAACGCGCAGCCAACTTGCCAGAAATGCTTAATGCCACAGTTGAAGACGCCATGAACAAACAAGCGGCCACTGTAAACGAGGCCGACAACATGAAGCAAGTAATAACGATTATGGCAAAAACCGACACATCGGGCGTGTCTGTCGTAAATGCAGCTGGCGAACTTGTGGGATATGTGACCGACGGCGACGTTGCTAAATATCTTGCACGACGCGACGTGAGCTTGTTTTCGCCTCATGGAAACATGTTTGCATACTTTGCCGACGATGAAGAATTTGGAAAACGCTTGCAAGACTTAGCAAAGATTAACGTTATGGAGCTCGCAACAAAGAACGTAATCACGCTAGATGCGAACACACCGCTTGAAAAGGCATGCGCTTTGTTTGCGGAGCGCCGCATCAAAAAAGCTCCTGTGGTGGATGGCAACGTTTTGTGCGGGGCACTTTCGCGCAGAAACATTATGCATTACATGTTGAAAAACAGCGAAGGGGGAAAGTAAGACGGACGCATTAAGAAAACAAAAACACTGCCTGATATTGGATAGAGTGCAGTCCTAGAGCATAATTTACCACTTACGGAATGTTTCTTGAAAACTGTTTAATAATATTGTAAATATGTGAAAAGTTGCTAAGTTTATTTTATGTTTTGCGGCTTGACATGCTGGCAACACTAAATCTTACGTTATACATATAAGTTTAGGAGAGGCTTACTGCGTAACTAGATTAAAAGAGGGTGTTTGAAATGAACGAAAACAAGGAAACATTCAAGGTTCATGAAAAGCGTTTATTGGTTGTTGTGATGCTTTTGCTTTGCGCAATCGTTGTTATAACGTGTGCATTTTTCAGCAGCATTGTTATAAATAAAAATGACGCAAACACCGAATATGCCCCTGACAGCGTGTGTAATTCAGGAAAAATGAGCACGGCACAATTGCACAAAACAACTGCAAAAACACTTGTTTCATCAAATTCAATAGACAGCGTTTCGCCTGCAAGATCACCTTTAACGAACGCCGAAAAGCAAAGCCTAACCGGCACACAATCCAACGTAAACAGCATTGGCACAACCACTAAAGATGCCAATAACAACACAGTGTGCACCCTTCGTGAAGGCGGCAAGATAACGTATGCCGCAAACTCTGTGTTGGTTTCAACTCCAAGCAACATGTCGCAAAGCACATTAAGCGATATCTTTCACGAAGCAGGAGTAAGCATTAGTGCCAAAAGCGTTATTTCAAACACGCTAACAGAAGGTGAAACACTTTTGGAAGTGGGCTTCACGGGAAACACAGATGCATATGATTTATGCAAACGCCTGAAAAGCATAGATGGCATATTAGATGCAGAACCAAATTACGTGCAACAACTTTGTGGTGCAAACGAAACAACAAACAAAACAACAAACAAAACAGCAAGTGAAACAGCACTTGCAGGGTCTGCAAGTGCACAAGATGCTGCCGTCTTATCGCAACCCGATGTAGTGCTGCAAACAGAAAGTTGTGAAATCAATGATTCTGAAAAGGGCTATTTATGGCACCTGACATCTACAAAAGCATATGACGCGTGGGACAGCGCAAAAACATCTGGCAAAGTGACTGTTGTTGCAATCGACTCGGGCACAGATTACACACACGAAGATTTAGCAGACAATTTAATTAGTGCCGAATTTGCAAAAAACACTTACACAGATGAAACAGGCGCAGACGCCGTAAGCGATTCAGACGGCCATGGAACACATGTGTCGGGCATAATAGGAGCAGTTGCAAACAACGCAAAAGGCGTTGCGGGCGTGAGCTATAACGCAAAAGTGCTTCCCGTGCGTTCCAGTTATTCAAAAAGTGCATCTTATATGTCTGACATTGTGGAAGGCATCGAATATGCCACTAACTTAAAATTGAGCTCTAATGAAAGTTGGGCAAAAAACATACGCATTATCAATTTGAGCTTAGGTGGATGGCACGAAGGGTTAACTTACGCAGAAAAAAGCATTAACAAAGCTCACGAAGCGGGCATCATGGTGGTTGCAGCTGCTGGAAATGACGCTTGCGGCGATACGAATCCAGATTATCCTGAAACTTACAAACATTACCCTTCGTCTTATGAACACGTGGTGTGTGTTTCAGCCACAAAACTTAACAATTACGTGTGGGACGGCGCTCATGAAAGGTGGTATTCTTCCTCATCGGTTTTTGCCTCTGAATATTCAAATTATGGCAGCAGTGTGGACATTTCAGCACCTGGCACAATGATACGCTCAACCTACCCATCAAACAAATATGCATATTACAGCGGCACTTCAATGTCTGCACCAGTGGTTTGTGGTGCTGCCGCACTTTTGTTTTCACAGGTGTCGACCGCCACACCTGACAGCATAGAAAACGTGCTGAAAGACACATCCATAGATTTGGGCGAAACTGGGCGAGACGACTATTACGGCAGCGGAGCTTTGAACATTTCTGCAGCGGTGAACGCTCTTAAGACATGTGAAAATGGTTTCCATTCACAAGTTGTGGAAGACGCAGAACAGCCCGCAACATGCACACAAACTGGACTGAGCTCAGGCACACATTGCGGCGTGTGCGGAACGGTGCTGAAACAACAAGGCATAATTTCTCCGCTGGGTCATGACTACAACACCAAAAACGACGTGGTTTATCAGCCCACATGCACCAAGGTGGGCTATACCACACACACATGTTCGCGATGCCAAAGCACATACACCGATTCTTACACTAACGCATTGGGCCACAATTATGCCAGCACCGTGGTGACACCCACATGCGTGCAACAAGGATATACATCACACGTTTGCACGCGTTGTTCCGATTCGTATAAAGACACATACACCCCCACCATCGATCACGAATATAGCGACTGGGTGGTAACGCAAGAGCAAACATGCACGCAAGCCAAAGTTTCAGTGCGCACGTGTTCAATGTGTGGCGGAACAGAAACGAAGATAGTGCCTGCCAGCGGGCATTCGTGGGGTGAGTGGTCCGACAAGCCTCAGGCTGATGGCTCTGCAAGCAAAGAACAAGTGAGAGTTTGTTCGACGTGTGGTGCAGAAGAGGTAAAAACCATAGGGGAAGCCGATGGCGCCACGGACAAAGACCCAGATGAAGACAAAAGTTCTGAAGATGAGAGCGATTCTGGCAGCGACGATGGTGCCGATAGCGGCTCTGAAAGTGGTAAAGGCGGCGATAGCGAAAAAGACGCTGAAAAAGACACTGGTTCGGAAAGCACAAAGGATGATGACAAAGACAGCAGCAAGCAAGATGGTGGAGGCAGTTCCGATAGCAAAGACACCGATAAGAGCGATAAACAAGTCACCAGTTACACTACGGTATATCGCTTGTATAACCCAATTACAAGTGAGCATTTGTTCACCACGAGCCTTGACGAATACAATGCGTTGACTGCATACGACTGGAAGCAGGAAAGTGTTAGTTGGTATTCGCCTAGCACATCTGTGGTTGGTGTTTATAGGCTATATAACGCTGGTTTAGGCAGCATGCAAAAAATGAGCCACCATTACACAACAGACAAAGTTGAAGCAGATTCACTTGTAAGAGATCACGGTTGGGCTTACGACAATGGCGGTGCACCAATATTTTATTCTGCAGTGGATAGCAACAAGAAAACCAGCAGTGGTGCCGTGGCGTGTTATAGGCTATATAACGGTGCACTAGCCGCACACCATTACACCCTAGACGCCAACGAAAACAACGCCCTCGTAAGCAACCAGGGCTGGAGCGGCGAGGGCATAGGGTTTTGGGCATGGAACAAAAAGCCTGCATAGTAAATATCGAGCTAGAGTTCGGTATGACCTAATTAGAGCTCACAACGACTAAGTTAGAGCTCCTGGCGACCTGATTAGGGCTCATCACAGGCAAATTAGAACTCGCGGCGACTAGGTTAGAGCTCCTGGCAACCTAATTAGAACTCGCGGCGTGCCTCTATGGCTCGTGAAAGAGTGACTTCGTCGGCAAACTCTAAATCGCCACCTACAGGCAAGCCGCTAGCCAAGCGGGTTGTGCGAATATTTAGCGGTTTTATTAGACGTGCAAGATATGCCGCAGTGGTTTCACCTTCAACGTTGGGGTTTGTGGCCAAGATCACCTCGCGCACAGGCTCCTTTGCCAAGCGCTGCATAAGCTCTCGAACATGCAGATTTTCAGGGCCTATGCCATCCATGGGAGACAGCTCGCCCCCCAACACGTGATATGTTCCACGAAAAGCCGCTGTGCGCTCTAGCGGAGGTATATCCCTTGGTTCACCGACCACGCACAGAATGGAAGGGTCGCGCTTTGTTGAAGAACAGATTTCACACAAGTCTTCTTGTGCATAGTTGAAGCAGCGAGAACAAAAATGCACAGATTTCTTCACATCTATTATCGCGTTTGCCAAACGCAGCGCTGTGTCGCTGTTGGCGTTGAGCAGCCAATAAGCCATGCGCTGTGCGCTCTTTGGTCCAACACCTGGCAAGCGTTCAAGTTCATCAAGCAGCACCTGAATAGAAGATATCGCTAACATGTTGTGTGGTTTAGATTAGTTTACTTTGGTTTGGTGGGTGCTTAATTGTAGGGTCTACATAAGCCCCGGAAGGCCTAAGCCGCCCGTGAGAGCACCCATGCCACCAGTCAAAGAACCCATGCGCTCCTCGGATTCCTCGCTTGCTTGATTTAGTGCGTCGTTCACGGCTGCTAATATCATGTCTTCGAGCATCTCGACATCTTCGGGGTCTAGCGCTTCAGGATTTATGGATATTGCCTTAAGCATGTTTTCCCCTGTAACAGTGGCCTTTACCATGCCACCACCAGCGGTTGCACTGTATTCTTTTTGCGCCAACTCTTCCTGAGCCGCCATCATTTCCGCCTGCATTTTTTGTGCCTGCTTCATAATGTTGTTCATGTTTGGCGCACCGCCGCCACCTCTTGGAAATCCTCCGCGTTTACCCATTTTTTTCTCCTTTATTTATGTGTTGTAATATGGTTTTCGCTTTTTTGTTGGCGAGTTATTGTTTTGCATAGTAAACCGCTCACGCAAAGCAGCCATTTTACTATAAAAGTGGTTACATTTTCTCGATCGGAATATCTCCGAAAACACTCACTACGTTATCACGCCATGTCGAAGTTGTCGCGTTTGTCTCTTCTGACTCTTTTGCATCTTCTGGTTTTTCTGCTTCTTTTGGCTCTTCTGTCTTTTCTGGTTTTTCTATTTTTTCGCCGCCTTGAGGAACAGCTTTTTCTTCGGTGATCTGGTTGCCTTGTGCGATAGTTTTTTGTTCTGTTCTCTGAACATCGAGTGCAATATCTTCTTTTTTGGCTTCGTATTTCGTGTTTACTTTGTTCTCTGGTTCTTTTTCGTGCGCTCTTTCGTTTTCTATTTCTTCTGTTTGATTTATTGCTTCAACAGGGCTTGATACAACGGGTGCACCCTCATCGCCCTCTCGCACAATCTTAAACGGTGCTCGAACACCTAAAGTGCGCTCTATTGCTTGAGCCAACTCCTCTGATATTTGAGGCTCCCTCACCTTTTCAAACGCAAATTGATTGCCAGCTGGAAACTGAATTTCCAGAAGTTTTTCTGTCTGCGAATACGAAGCAACCACACCTAAGAAAAATGCAGCATGTGGCATGCTGATATTCTTTAACTCGCCCTGAATTTGTTTCCACGTGCGCTGTAAGTGCGCAGGATCTGCCGCAAAACTTCCCCATGGATCTTCAGCTGAAGCCGCGTTTTGGGAGCTTTGCGTTGCTTGCATGGAATGTACTTCATTATTTTCATGTTGTTGATTACCGTCTTGCGGAAATTGTTGTGCAGCACTGCCAAAGTCATGCAGGTTGGCGTCCTGCGCTGTTGTAGGCTGAGCGTTGTTTTCACGCTGCAAGTTGGCGCTTTGCGTAACTTCGGGGACTTCATTATTTTCGCGCTGCAAGTTAGCGCCTTGAAAAGATTGCGCCGCAACAGAAGCGCCTTCCATCCGAGCAGCACCTTCCAACCTAGAGATGCGCTCCGCAAGAGATTCCAACGTCAAATCTGTTTCAGGGCGTGCCAGCCTGACAGCCGCAATTTCAAAGACCAAGCGTGAATTTGTGCTGGTCTTTAGTTCTTTGACAACATCGCCCAAGATGCATAAATCGTGCAAGAGCCTGTCTGAAGTGAACGCAGGCAAAACGCCTTGCATCTGGTCGCGCACTGCAGGGCTTACGTTAAGCGACACATCTGCGTCTGCGCACAAAACATAGAGTCCGCGCATATATTGCGCTAAATCATTTGTGAACTGCAACAAATCCGCGCCAGATTCCACCAACGAGTCAATCACGCTAAAACATTGCGGCACATCGCGTTGCCCCACCGCTTGCACAAAAGCCGCCACATCGTTTGTGTCCAACCCGCCAAGCATGTCTTGAGCGGCACTAAGTGTTATGTTTCCGTCGCAAAACGCAATTAACTGTTCTAGGAAAGTTAGGGCATCGCGCATGCCACCGTTTGCTCGAAACGCCACTAAATCCAGCGCAGAGCCTTCAAATTGCACACCTTCCGACACACAAACAGCACCCAGTTTTGACACCATGCTTTCGTTGCCGATGCCCTTGAAATCGAAACGCTGACAGCGTGAAAGAATGGTTTCAGGCACTTTTTGCGGGTCTGTGGTGCAAAGAACGAACACAACGTGTTCGGGAGGCTCTTCCAAAGTTTTCAAAAGAGCGTTGAAAGCCGCGGTGGAAAGCATATGCACTTCGTCGATGATGTATATTTTGTGCGACCTGCGAACTGGCGCAAATTGCACGCGACCGATGATTTCCTCGCGCACGTTTTCCACCCCCGTGCGACTGGCAGCATCCAACTCATAAACATCGGGGTGAGAGCCAGCCGCCACAAGGCGGCAATCTTCGCACACACCGCAGGGGTTTGGGTTGGGAGCTGGGCTTTCCGTTTGACCACTAGAGCACAGCATGGCTTTTGAAAGCAGGCGCGCCATGGTGGTTTTTCCTGTGCCTCGCGGTCCTGTGAATAGATAGGCGTGGCTAACTTTGTTTTGCGATATGGCGTTTTGCAGCGTGTTTACGATGTTGTCTTGTCCTACAACGTCGCTAAAAACTTGCGGTCTATATTTTCTGTAAAGCGCCTCCGACATAGATGCCCTCCTGCACGCTGCTTTGTGGTGTGTGTGAATATAATTTATTGTTCAGGCTGTTGCAAGCTTCCCTTTTTTCTGCTGTTTAATGCTGTTTTTATTGCGCCCACAAAAGCGGGAATCACAGACACAAACACTATTCCCAGAACAATTAGCTCGAAGTGGTCTTGCACAAAGGGAACGCCGCCGAAGAAATATCCCACCAGCACAAATAGACTGACCCAAGAAATGCCGCCTATGGCGTTGAACAGAGTGAACTTCGCGAAGTTCATTTTTCCTGTGCCCGCTATGAACGGGGCAAACGTGCGAAAGAAAGGCATGAAACGCGTGATCACTATGGTCAAACCTCCGTATTTTTGGAAGAATTCCTCTAGTTTTTCCATGCGTTCGGGCGTGAGCGCTTTTACCTTGCCTGAATCGATTATTCGCTCGCCGAAAAATCTTGCTATCCAGTAATTAGACGTGTTGCCTAATATTGCGGCAACGTAGAAGACCATCAGAGTAACAACAACATTTAAGCCTTCGTGACCCGCGAGTTCTGGATAGGTTGACTCCATGCCTTGGTATATGCCTGGGTTTGAGAACACGCCGGTTGCAAAGAGCAGGGAATCTCCTGGCAAAAAAGGGAAGAACACAACGCCTGTTTCTATGAAAACAATTAAGAACAACGGCGCATACACTGCCACGGGACCCAAAGACACAATCCACACTGCCAATTGACCGCGAGGGTCTTTTAGCAAGTTCACTATGAAAGATATGGCACCCTTTATTGCTTCCATTCTTCTCCTTTTTTTGCTGGCTTGTTTTTTTCTGTCTTGCCTTAACCGTTTTGTTTTAACTGCTTTGCTTTAATCGCTTTGTTTTAAGTTTGGTTTATTTTTATTTGGTTTATCTAAGTTTGCTCTGTGTTTTTTTTACATTATGTTGCTTTGTTCGCTATGGATTTATTCAACTGTTCCATAAAGATTTCAAAACAGCCGAAGGTCTTGTTGAAAGTCACGTTTTGTTGAATTGCCCCAATGTTTATAAAGGTTTTGAAGGTTTCCCTTACACACAGAAGTACCCCTAACAGGCGTGGGCGCTCGCTAGAGGCCCCTTATGGCTGCTTCCTTCCAGACCTGACCAGGTTCAGAACTTGGCGCCGCCCAAGCCCGTTAGAGGTACTATTCCTTAAAACTTGACGCGAATTATACATGAAAAATTTAATTGTGGTGTAAGTATTCACGCTTTATACAAAAAAACGCGCTGTCTAAAAACTATCTAAAAACCGACTAAAAAAACGCTCAAACAACTGCCTAAACTTGTTTCAGTGCGCATTTTGATTAGTTGAGCTTTACGAGTTTAACGCCTTCAAAGCGCACGTTGTTGGCACCTTCGCGCGTGCCAAACTGACACGACAAAACAAGCGTAGCGTTAAAATCTGGTGCCACAACTATGCGCTGTTTTGTGTCGGACAACTTTAGCTTGTTGCTGTTTTCGCCAAAATATTTAAAGCTGCTTGTGTCCATGTTGCCATCAGCATCTTTGTAGACCAGCTTGCACAGCGCTGTGCCCAAAACGCCAGATTCTTTCGCGAAATCAGAAACATTTTCAACAGAGTCTATTTCCAGCAGATAGAGTTTGCCTTTTTCTAGCTGTGCCACTTCTGCTGCTTGAGCTTGAGCGTATTGTTGATATGCGCTGTCTTTTACCTTTGTGTCTTCGCCGCTAAGTTCATAGGTTTCATCTTCGACTAAAACGTTGCTGTCTTTCGCGTTTGTTTGTTTTGCTTGAGTTTGCGATTGTGTGTTGCTTGTGTTCGTGTTCGTGCTTGTGCCTGCGTTTGCTGCCGTGGTCGAAGTTGCGGTTGCGCCTGCACCAGCTGTTTCACTTGCTGCTGTGGTTGCCGCTGTTGTCGTTGCGTTGGTTGCGCTTAAAGCGGCAGTGGCTGCAACGCTGCCATCAACAGCCTTTTCATTCACGCTTTCAGTGACT
>CAVEFW010000092.1:0-3150 GCA_963615035.1 Phocaeicola dorei | reverse complement strand
GTTGTTCATGCGCTCATATCTTGCCAGCGTGTCTGCGGCAACAGTGGTGTATGCGGTGCCCAAGTGGGGCGCCGCGTTTACATAATATATGGGGGTTGTGATGTAGAAAGGTTCTTTTGATGTGGTCGCGCTGCCATTTTTCGCAGCGCCTTTGGCGTTTTGTATGGTTTCGGTTTCTTTATTAGTCATTAAATGCTCCAGTTTTTTTGTTTTTTTTGATTTCTTGGTTTTTTGTTTTTTGGTTTTTTGCGCACTGTGGCAATGGTTTTTTGCTTTTTTGCGCACGGTGGCAACAGCTTTCTTGCTTTTTTTGCGTGCCGCGGCAACGGTTTTTTAAATCATATCCATTTGCTCAGCGCAAGAATTGTACCAATGTTGCCAATTTGGTGGGCAATATTTTTTCGCGGCTTCCATGGAAAGTGTGTAACCGTATCCGCGAGAGAGCCCCCTGACGTGGTCGTTTATGGCTTCTTCCCAGCTATCCCAGCTAGAAGAACCCCACCCCCAAGCGTTATGGTCTAAAAAGCAGACGGCGCCTTTGCTGCTTTCCACGTAAGAAATCGCGGGGCTCCATCGCGGGTCTACGCCGAAATCCCAGGCAGCAGAGGCGAATGTTTCGCCTTGACCTGAAAGCGGACTGCCAGACAGATAGGAGTTGATGCGCCCAGCCCAAGTGTTTACGAACGCTTTTTTGTCTTCGCCCCAGTCTGCTCTGTCTGCGCTCACCTGTTTTTCTATGCTTGAATCTTGCGATTGCGTTGCCACGTTAGAGCCAGTGTTGGCATCGGCTGGGGGTTGTTGGGATTGCTGGCTTTTTTGCGCCTCGGCTTCTGCTGCCGCTGCGGCTGCAGCAGCTTGTGCTTCCTCTTGCTTTTTTTGCTCTGCGGCAAGTTGTGCGGCACTTCTTGCAGCTTGTGCTGCTTCCAGTGCGCTCTGTGCTTCTGTGCGCTGTTTTTCAACATCGCTGTGAGCCGCTGACAGGCTGTTATATGTTTGAGTTAACTCCTCTTCCATCGAAGCCAGCTTGTTTATTTCTTCCAAGTTTTTTCCTTGAATTCTATTTAGATATTCCAATTTTTCCAAGAATTCTGTGATAGACCCCGAGCCCAACAACATATCCAGCAAACTTGACCCCTCTTGTTGCATTTTATACATCGCCACAAGAGAATTGTTGCTGGCTTTGCGCTGGTTCGGCAATTCGCGTTGAATTTCATCTATTCTTTCTTGGTTTTCGGAAATTTGCTGCTCGAGATATTCCACTTGATAACTCAAGTCGTTATATGTGGCTGCTGTTTCTTCCACCTGTCTTTGCGCGTCGCTCAGCGCAGCCTCTGTTGCTTCGTCAGCAAAAGCTTGATTAGGGTTTGTTGACCGCGTGGCGGTTGTGAGCGTTGGCGGTGTTGACTGCGTGGCGGTTGTGAGTTTTGGAAGTGTTGATTGCGTGGTGGCTGTGAGTTTTGGAAGTGTTGGCAAATTTGCTGGCAGCGTGAGCAGTGTCGCGCAAGCAACTAGTGCGGCAATCGCTAGCACGATGTTTTGAACTTTTTTGGCGCGGCCTTTTTTGGTGTGTGTAGTTTTCATGTGTGCTTCGTTTCTCTTTTCGGCGTGTGTTGCTGTGTTTGGTGCTTTGTTTTTGTCGTTTTGCTGTTTTAGCCCGCGTAAACGTGCGGCGGGCGCATGTGAACGCGTGCAAGCGTGCAAGCGTGCCAGCGTTGTAAGCGCAAGTGCGCAGGTGTGCCAGTGTGCAAGCGTTGCAAACTGTAATTGTGCAAGTGCACGCGCTTTAGGTAATTTGTGCATTATACGAAACACGCGCTGTTATTTATGTGTAACACACGAAACGCGCACACAATGTGAAGTTGACGTGAACGGGTGGCAAGGCTAACCCTTCGCCCTGAGCGGCACTTGCTGGGCGAACCAACCCTTCGCTCTGAGCGAACCGAACCTGCGAGGCTTGCCTGCAACCACCAGCTATTTTCCAAGATAACGCTTGATCTCGCTCATCTGTGCCTGAGCGTCCGCCAGCCCCAGCTGATAAAGCGCCCCCAACTTTTCAACATCTGGTTCCATGCGCTCCACCTCCACTTTTTGCGAAGGGGAAACAACACATATTCTGCCCTTGCGCTCTAAGTCTTCAATTTCTTCGCACTGTTCGTTATAGGCAAAATCGCTTCTGGCAAATGTTTCTGCGAACTTGGGAAACTCTCGCGCATATGTAAGACGCGCCATGCGGGCGGTTTTTTTGGGCGTGGGCTTTCTATACGTTGCCTCGCGCGTGCGAATGACAACTATTTTCTCGTAGCCTTCATCTATCGCCCACCGATAAGGAATTTTGCAAGCGCAACCGCCATCTAAATATTGGTTGGCACCCACCCATATGGGTTTTGACACATATGGCATGCTGGCAGAAGCACAGATGGCAGCTATTATGTCGGCGCACGGCCTGTGTTCTATGTCTCCTTTTTCCAAAAATTCTGCACATCCTGTGTCCACGTTTGTGGCCACCGCCACAAAACGGCGATCATTATTGTAAAAGCGCTCGCGCTCTTCGCGGGTCTGCAAAAAAATGCGACCGTATACGAAATCCCAACCTATTATGCCTTGATTTTTCACGAGCGCACGTGGCCCCACATATCGGCTGTCGTGTCGATATCGCAAGTTAAAGCGCGCACTGCCCAACATGGCACTTGTGTAACAAAACCCGTAAAGCGCGCCAGCAGATGTGCCCACGGTGCATTGCAAATTTATGTCGTTTAGCAAAAGGGCGTCTATCACGCCAGCGCTATATAGCCCGCGAAATGCGCCGCCCTCTAACACCAAACATCCAGGCGTGAGCGGGGCGTTTGAATAGCCTTGCGGCAATGTGTCTATCTTGGAATAAACCTTTGATGCGCGAGGTGAGCGCGGCAGTTTCGCTGTTTCTTTAGGCTTTGATATCTCCATTTATCAAATCCTCCAAAGTAACGTTGTGAAAAAATTCTTTCGTCAAAATGTCGTATCGTTGCCAAAGTGAAAACGATTTGCATTGCCCCAAGTTTTCGCAAACAGGGGCGCCTGGCAACAAACAACTCACAGGAGCCAAAGACCCTTCTGTGGCTTCCAAGATTTCATCTATTCTATAGTCTTTGGGTTGGCGAACTAATCTATATC
>CAVEFW010000091.1:0-2895 GCA_963615035.1 Phocaeicola dorei | reverse complement strand
AGTTAAGAGAGCGCAAATATAGATATTGCTAGGAGAAAAAATGGATTTATATACTCCAAAATATGTTCCGAACGGAGATGAAATAGCCAAGATAAACACGTCTAAAGGCGAAATCCGCGTGCAGCTTCACGGAGACGACGCTCCCATCCACGTGGGAAATTTTGTTGAGCTGGCGCTTAAGGGTTTCTATGACGACATCAAGTTTCACCGCTTTGAGCCAGACTTTGTTATTCAGGGCGGCTGCCCTCACACACGCGATATGGCGCCCATAGATGTGGCAAAGGGCAAATCGGGGGCGAGTGGCACGCCTGGCACAGGCGGGCCTGGATATCACATAAAGGCTGAATATAAAGAAAACCCCAACAACGAACACAAAGATGGCACGCTTGCCATGGCAAGATCTCAAGACCCAAATTCAGCTGGTTCGCAATTTTATTTTTGCTTGGGCGCGCAACCTTTTTTAGATTCGGGGTATACTGTTTTCGGTGACACGATAGAAGGCTTAGATGTGGTGCACAGCTTGCGTGCAGGAGATGTGATTGAGGGCATCACGATTGAAAATATAAACGAATAAAAATATCACGTTCAAAAGATATATAAACGCAACACGGACGTAAGGGATATTCATGAACACAAATTTATTTGAAAGCGCAAAGGAAGCGGTAAAAGAAAAAAATTATCAGATGGCACTAAACCAATTCACGCAATGTTTGCAAGACAGGGTTTATGTGCCTAACCCAGGTGAAATAGGTCAGATTTATCATCAAATCGGAAATTGTTTGGTGCACCTAAGAAATTTTTCCGAGGCCACAAATGCATATACGCAAGCCTTGGGCGATGCCATGTATGACAACGCAGGCACAGTGCATTTCAACATGGGGCAAGCTTACGCCGCCTTACACGACCAAGACAACGCCATCTTGCATTTTCAAAGTGCTGTGTCTGATGGCAAATATTCAACGCCCTATAAGGCATACAACGCCATGGGCTCTGCTTACTTAAAAACAGGCAGGTCTGCCGAGGCTGGCGTGGCTTTCAGACAAGCGGCGCTAGACGATAAAAACCCAGACCCTTCCACATCTCTTTTAAATTTGGGCGTGTGTTTCATGGCGCTAGACCGCCCCGCAGACGCTGTGGCTTCATATGAAAGCGCGCTGCCTTTCGACACAGACAACGCCACGAAAAACAAGATTTATGCAAATTTGGGTCAGGCATATGTGGCTTGCGGTCAGATGAAGAAAGCTGTGAGCGCATTTGAGTCTGCCCTGGAAGATAAAACCTATTTTTTATCAGACTCTGCGGCTGTGGATTATCAAAAAGCCATAGGGCAGGTGTCTCAGGGCACAGACGAATTTCAGCCTGTGGCAATCGATTTGGGCGCTCAGGCAGACGCTCAAGCACAGGCAGACGCGTCAGATGCTGAGGCGCACTCTGGCGCGGGCGTGGCGGCTGTGGCTGGCGCTGCTGCGGTGGCTGGAGCGGCTGCGGGCGCGGGGAGTGCAAGCGCTGCAGAGTTGGGCGCAGGTGTTGGCGATGCTGCGGGCGCGGCTGGTGGCGCTGGTGTTGATGGTGCTGGCGCGGCTGGTGCGGCGGGCAATGGCGCGTCGCCTTCGAGCACAGCCGCATTCGATTCCGCTGCTGCAAGCGAAGATTTAGCTGGCTTAGATGTTTCAGCCGATGGCACAGCTGTGTTAGACAGAACTGTCTATGACATGCCGCCATATTCCCAGCAATATTCACAATATGGCCCACAACAGACAGCCTATGGCATACAGTTGCCACCTGAACAGGGATATTTCGACGCTCATCAACAAAGCAAAGAATGGGAGAAAAACTTTCGCAAGGCTGCTAAAAAACGCCACCCCGTGTTGAAGTTTTTGCTCACGCTATTCATCATCTTGTTGGTTTTGGCGGCAGCTGGCGTGTTTGCATACACCCAAGGATACGGATATCCCATGCAAGAAAACGTGGTCACAGACGCTTTCAAAAGCCCATCAAATTCCGCCAAAACGTCTTTTGCCACAGGTCTCAGTGATGAAAAGATAGCCAGTTTCACAAATATGATTCCCCAGACAGAAAACGTGTCTGTTGATGGAGTGAACAGATCGATGAACGATTCCACAGTTTTCGCCACAGCCACTACCACTCAGGGCGGCAAGATGACATATGAATTCACCATGACGCGCGAAAAACTTGGCTGGAAAATTGCGAATGTTCAACTATATTTTGCTTCACAGCAATAATTTTTCGCATTTATGATGTAAAATTTCACGGCTTTTAATAAATGTTTACATATGCAATAGTGCATAAGTTAGTGTTAAAACTTGAATAGAAAGGCAAAACATGGCAACTGAAAAAACTTACACGATGATCAAACCAGACGGCGTGAGAAATGGGCACGTGGGCGAGATAATCAATCGCTTTGAGCGTGCGGGGCTTGAGATTGAGCGCATGGAGCTTTGCAATTTGACTAAAGAACAGGCTGCTCAAAACTATGCAGAACATGAGGGCAAGCCTTTCTATGATGGCTTGATTGAATATGTGCTTTCTGGCCCTGTGGTGAAGATGTGCATCTCGGGCGAAGGCGCTGTGGCTAAAGTGCGCACGTTGATGGGCGCCACAAACCCAGCCGATGCCGCTCCTGGCACTATTCGCGGCGACTTTGGATTGATTATGGATGAAAATGTAATTCACGGCTCAGATTCTGTGGAATCTGCCGAAAGAGAGATAGGAATATTTTTTGCCTAGTTACTTTTTGCGTTTCTTTTAGATAAGCCTCGTTTGTGCTGTGTTTGTGTTTCGCTCGCGCCATTTTAAGGGGTCGTTTATTGGGTCGCAGTGCCATTTTATAGGGGTTTCGTCTCACGGTTCCAAGTTCGACTCCACCCCTATAAA
>CAVEFW010000090.1:0-5276 GCA_963615035.1 Phocaeicola dorei | reverse complement strand
GCGGATGCCAGCCAACATGAGCGTTGAGAGCGGATAATAGATCATCGGCTTGTCATATACAGGAAGCAGTTGTTTGCTTGTCACCTGTGTGAGCGGATAGAGGCGCGTGCCAGAGCCTCCTGCCAAAATAATGCCTTTCATATATCTCCAGTCTTTAGAAAACTACATCTTTGTAAAACTACAATAACCAACAAATAGACGAACTCTTGAAGGTGAACTCGTAAAAAATTAAAAGCTCGCCGCCTTTCTAGTAATCGGCGGAATAGCAATAAAAACCTATATCTTCATCTACCCAGCCATAATTTGCGCACAAAGAAATTCTCTCTGTATTACTCATTGTGTATAAGTGTTGACTTAATCCATCGTTATATAAGCGATAAATGCTAACAGCACCTATATCTCCACTAGATGCAGAATAAAAAATGGGTGCGCCTTCGTTGTCATATTGCCATCCGAAATACGCAGTCAATATAGTGGCTTCACCAACGTCAGATGTGTAGTGATGCGTGCCAAGGGCAGCGTTATATAGACGATAAACCCCAGCTGAAGATGAAGTGGGGCACTTCCAGGCAACTCCTTCTTTGTTCCACCCGTGATTTGCAGCTAAAACGTCATATTCATGTGCTGAGGTGGTCCATAGATGCTCAGATGTGGCAGGGTTGTATAATCTATAAACTTTCGTTGTGTCAACTTTTGGCGCTGGGTCATCAGATGCCACAGACAAAACGGCAGCTTTTGCGTCTATCGCTCCATATCCGTAATATCTATCCCACCCCGAATCGCCCAAATCTGTAGCAGTGGATTCAATCACGTTTTCAATTTGACTTGGGGTTAGTGAAGTGTTTAGGCTTGCAATAAGTGCGGCAACACCTGCAACAACTGGAGTTGCCATAGATGTTCCAGTTTTAAAATCGTAAAGGTTATTTCTAACTGTTGAATAGATGCTGGTTCCAGGAGCAGCTATGTCTGCGCAATCTCCATAGTTGGAATAAGACGAATCGAAAGTGCCGGGGGTGCCCGACTTTTGTTTTAGAGCTGTAACGCCCAAAACATTGTCATATGCAGCAGGATATGATTTTTTGTTCGTTCTTGAATTTCCCAGTGCGCCCACAACCAAGATACCAGCATCTGTTGCATCTTGGATTGCAGAGTTATAAGCTGAAGAAAAATCTGAGCCCGTCAAGCTTAAATTCAACACACGAATATTTTTAAGCGATGTGTCGGTGGAAGTTTGTTTTAGGTTAACTATGTATTCAATGCCTTCAACAATATCTGAAGTATAAAGACTTTCATTGTCGTTTGTTGTGGCTTTTATCGGCAACAAATTTGCATTCCAAGAAACACCAGACACACCCACACCATTATTTGAAAGCGCAGAAATAATGCCTGCAACGTGTGTGCCGTGGCCTGCTAAATCTTCCACCGAATTTCTTCCAGATTCTTCCGTGTAAGTGTTTTTAGCGTAATCTAAAAGCAAATTGCTAGATAAATCTGAGTGAGTTGTGGAAACGCCAGAGTCTATTGTTGCCACAGTAACAGAATTGTTTGCGCGGGCGTAATCCCATGCGTCATATGCGTTAATCGATGTTAAATACCAACAATTTTGCGCGTAAGGGTCGTTTATAGATGTGGTGGAAAGCGAATTTTCTACTGTTAAGCCGTCTTCGCTTTCTGCAACTTCGCTTTCTGCGTCTGAAGCAGTTTGCGCACTCGCGCCTGTGCCTGTATCCAGATTTGCACTCGCGCCTGTTTCTGTATCCACATTTGTGTCTGCGTCCGCGCCCGTGTCTACATCTGAACCTGCGTCAGCGCCAGTTTCTGTGTCTGCCAAATAATAAACCACATTGGGTTCTGCGCTTATCTGCGCACCAGAACTATTGATGGCATCGCTTACTACATCGGGTGTAGCAGAAACATCAGACGTATACTTCACAACCACCAGCGCATCCCCATCTTGAAGCTTGGAGGTAAAAGACATTTCTTCAATATTCACACCTGAAACATTACTCAGATCGTTTTTGAGTTTCTCTTGAGTGTAACTAGGCGAAACTTTAGCTAAAACTTCTCCAGATACGCATGTGGTGCCGCTCTGGCAAACTATTGTTTCATCGCTTCCCGTGCGCACAAGCACAGGCAGCTCAGACACACCTTTGTCGGCTGTATAGGCTGTTTCACCCTCTGCAATTTGGTCGCTCTCTGCGCTAAAACCCGCATCTTCTGAAACATGCGATGGCGCAGATTGAAAATCTCCAGAATTTTGCGTGTGCGCTTGCTGTTCTTGACCATATTCAGGTGACGCGCTTTGGTTTTGCGATGAGTTTGCATAAAGATTTGCAAACAAAATGCCAGATAGCCCAATCAAGACAAGCAAAAGAATAGCAACTGGAATGATGGATATGCGCTTTTTTATTATCTTAGATCGATTATCATTTTTCATCACAAACAGCTCCATGTAAACTCTGATAAGTGCCTCTCGAAACTAAACTAACAATCACAGCCTCTATAATAAAATAGTTTAATTAAAATAGCCTTAGAGTTAACAATAATTGAGAAACAACATCAACTGCTCAGATAACATTGCTATTTTTTCTTTTTCTTTTTAATCTGGCTTTCGTGTTTTGGGAAAAAATCAAACTTGGGCTCTAGTGGCTCTAGTGCCCTCCAGCCCGATTCGACATCTTCAGGCTCGCATAACTCCGAAAAATCGTTGAACGACCAATCCCAACTAAAAAACTGCACTGGCTCAAAACCCAAACGCTTGCATATCAACTCACAGCCCCTTGGGGTCATAGGGTGCATCAAAAGAGTTGAAATTCGCAACTCAAAAAAGGCGTTTGCGAGCACTTCAGCGCGCGTTT
This sequence comes from Phocaeicola dorei, assembly GCA_963615035.1. Lineage (GTDB taxonomy): Bacteria > Actinomycetota > Coriobacteriia > Coriobacteriales > Eggerthellaceae > CAVEFW01. The sequence goes on along the minus strand of CAVEFW010000090.1, from coordinate 2,418 downwards.
TATCACTTTCACCATGCTCAACAGCCGATATATCGTCTGCCCAGCGTTTGTTGGCACTGCGGATATATGAATCACAAAGTGTGAGTGCTTCGTGCAATCGCACTCCACTCATGTGCCTTTCATATTCGCGCATGCAATTATGCGCACTTTCTATCACATCTTCACTAGGGGCTAAAAGTGGCATATAGTCATCAAAACTTTTGTGAGTTTCATAGAAACAGCTTCGGGCCAAACGATTGAACACATTGTTTAGAAGTGCCGCCTCTTTGAGCACTGGGTCCACCACGCGCGGGTCTGTGCGCACATCGACATCTGGGTTAAAAGGCTTCGGGGAAAACGATACGCTTTTTTGGTCAAGCCCCAACGCCAACCAGTGTGCACGCAGCTGATCGGAAGTGTAATGTTCAAGCAACTCATCGGCACTCGGTGGCTTTATATCTCCTGAACTCGACGCTTTCACGCGCCCAAACAAAAGGTGATGGTTGGCAATGAGTTTTGTTTGGCGAAGTGGCCACGCATCTCCTGCAAACCTGTCTCCCACATATTCGCCTTGTGCATCGTGTGCATCATATTCGCCAGGAGCATCAGCTGCTTCCACTTGCAAGGCGTGAAATAAGGCAGGCTGCGCCACGCCATAGAAATAGATGTTGTCTTGCCCTATGAATTGATACACCTGCGAATCATCTGAACACCAAAAATCTTTCCAGCTTTCATCTTGTAAGCCTATCGTGTCGTTGTATGCCTGCGTAAAACTGATAGGAGCCCATAGGCTTTCTGGCCAACACCACACGCATAAATTTTCTGCGTCGTTTATGACGGGCGATTTTACTCCCCACTCTATGTTGCCTGTTATGCGAAAAGGCACCACAGCCTTTCCTGTTCGATAACGAATGTGCGCGCCTTCAAGAGTGGGGCGAGCCTTATCACGCAAAGCAACACTTTCAAATTCGATGCTGAAACTTTGCTTTCCCTTCTGCGCCTCACGGAACACATGTTTAGGCAAATTGTCTGCGATTTTTTCGTATTCGTCTCTGAGTTCGTTTTTTATAAAAATAACGGGCGCACCTAGAAATTCACTAATTGTTTTAGAAACAACGCTGCGCACGCGCCCGTCTTCTTTTAAATCGGCGGTATATTCGCGCAGATATTCCGTGAATGCAGGCAAGTCAAAATACCAATTTTTCACAGGGCGCATCTTGGGCTTTGTGCCTGTAAGCGAAGATATGGGGTTGATTAGATCTTCGGGGCTGAATTGATGACCCATTTCACATTCGTCTGCATAAGCAATCTTGCTCTTACACCCTGCCACGGGGCAATATCCGCTCACCTGTCGGCCATTAAGAAAAGTTTGCGCCTGCGCATCATAAAATTGCATCGTTTCTTCTAGTTTAAGCCAACCTTGCTCATATAGGCGCGTGATGATTTCATATGTGGCTTGCTGATGCACGGCCGCACACCTGCCAATGCCACTTCCCTCATAGATAGATAGGCTAATGTCATATGCATCAAGTGTGCGCTTTTGTTTTTCGTGGTTGTGTTCCACATATTCTTGGATGGTGCCTTTGAACACCCCCGCATCGACTGCTTTTCGATATCCCTCATTTATGGGGCTGCCGAAACAATCGGTGCCGCACACAAATCTCACGTTGGCCGCCCCTATTCTGTCGCGTAAAAAACGAGCATAGGCATCTGCGGGCACAAACACTCCCCCCACGTGTCCGAAGTGAAGTTCTTTGTTGCCATAAGGCATGCCTGCACTCACCACCGCGCGTGCAGGCCACGTCATCAATGTATCACTAAACACAGACATGAAAATTGCTTCCTTTCATGTGATCTATAACTCTTCAAGCTTGCCTGTTGCTTGTGCTTTCTTTGCAGCACGAACCAAAAATTCCTGGTTCGACTCTGTCTTGCGCAAGCTATTTATAAGCATGCTTGTTGAACGTTCCGTATTATTCATATTTGCAAACAATCTGCGAACTGCCCAGATGAGCGGTGCCTCTTGCGGGTTTAGCAACAAATCTTCCTTGCGTGTGCCACTAGCCACTGCATCTATTGCAGGGAAAATGCGGCGATCTGCCAAGTATCTGTCGAGTTTCAGCTCCATGTTGCCTGTTCCCTTGAACTCTTCAAATATCACTTCATCCATCTTAGAACCAGTCTCGATGAGTGCAGATGCCAAAATGGTGAGCGACCCGCCGCCTTCGATATTGCGCGCGGCACCCAAAAATTTCTTTGGAGGATAAAGTGCCGTTGAATCAACACCGCCAGAGAGCACACGGCCACTCGCAGGCTGAGATAAGTTATATGCGCGAGCAAGCCTAGTGAGAGAATCAAGCAAAATGACCACATCGTGCCCCAGTTCCACCAAACGCTTTGCACGCTCTATGACAAGCTCTGCCACCGTGATGTGGTGTT
>CAVEFW010000089.1:0-4617 GCA_963615035.1 Phocaeicola dorei | reverse complement strand
CGAACACGCGCCCGAAAGTGAAATGTAAGGCGCCAGAAGCGTGTTTGCACTGCCCGCATTCGCAGATTGCACATTTATATCGCTGCTTGTTATGCACCACGCGGAATTTGCGCTGTTTAGAGTTTCGGAAGTTTGGGCGGCGTTTGCGCTGTTTGCGGAGTCTGCGGAATCTGCTGCGTCTGCGGTGTCTGCAAATGCATCGTCTGCAAATGCATCGTCTGCAGATGTGTTGTTTGCGCCCTCAAATGCGTTTGCAGATATATTGCAAGATGACACGCTCACACTTGCACGCCCCGCGTCATCGTTTTCTGAAGAGTTTGCTTGCGCACTATAAAGTGGTGTGGCATAAAGCCCCGCCACGTTTCCATTTTGCCCAAAACCACGCGCACTAACACTCGAATTTTCAAGGTTCAGCGCACAGCTATATTCAACACCCCGCGTGTTCGCTTCATTTGATGTTGCTTGCACGCTGGTGTTTTTAACAGATGCATCGATGTATGCACAAGCAATATTTATGCCGCGAGCACTAGCTCCACTCAAGTTTGCCGAGGCACTTACATTTGAATTTTCAAGCGCGATGTGCCTGTTCGTGTTGTATTTTTCTTCGCTTTCCACATATACGCCCACAACGTCGGATTCGTTTGAAGACGCTTTCACATCCACCCCTTCAAGCTCTAAAGAGCCAGGGTTTTGGAGCAAAACGCCATAAGCAGGATCTGTCTGCGATTTCACATCGATATTTACATTTGACACGCGCATCGTGCCATATCCGCCTTCTATGCCAGATCCAACATATGAAATAGCAGCATAGGTGGAAGCATTTTGCCCTGTGATTTTTCCCGCACCCGCGCTGGATGTGATGCATATATTCGACGAACCACCGTAAGTTATATATTCAACAGAAAATCCATTTAGATCTAACGTATATATGTCTCCTATGTTGCCAAGGCTTCCAAGCGATATGCCGCCATCATAATCTGCAAGCAATTTTATGGTGCATGAACCCACGCTCGCAGCGCCAATAGCTTCTGTGATGCTGCTATATCCCACAACATCTCCACTGGCAAACGTAACTTGTGCCTGCGCGTTTTTCAGCGCAAACACAATTTGGTTGTCAGATTGCACAGCCTTGCAAGCTGCGCTTTCTGCATCGTCATAGAGCGCATCTGATAATTTTGCTGCGATTTGTTCTTTTTTGCTCTGATCTGTGCCACTGGCAAATGCGCCGATAACGCTGCCTTGCACGTTGGCATTTGCAGGCGTGCTCGAACCCGCCCAAGCAGAAAGCCCGTTTGTGTTAAATGCGCTTCCAAACAAAAATCCGCCGCTTTGTGCGCCACCTTGTGCCACAGCACCCAGAGTTGAATATAGCCCAGCCTTACACTTGGCAACGCTGCGCCCATAGTTTACGTTGAAGTTGCCATTTAGCGCGATGCTTTCTTCTTTGGTGGAATATGCGCCTATTTCATATGCGCTTGCATATGTGTTTACCGTGTTGTCTTGAATGTTTACATTTCTGCCATAAATTCCTATGGCACAGCCCAAAGGACTATATGCACTCAATTCGCAGTTTTGCAATGAGATTTCGCCTTTTGCTTTAGAGCTTAACGCTCGCGCAGAGCCAGGCTTTTCGGGGTTTAGTGCCACATTTGCACCCACAGACGCCTCGACGGTGATGGAGTTTTTGCACGTGATTGTGCTATTTGTTATGTTGCCTTGAGTTACCTTTGTGCCAAGCGACAAACCTATTGGCCCTGTGTTTGTGCTCGTGTTATAGCTTGTAGAACACGATGTGGCCGACAGATCTAGCTCTATGTTGCTATTTTCAATATTTACTTGCCCTGAATCCACAGAAAGCGCACAATAACTATTTTTCCCGATTGAACGCGAAAATTGATCCATGCCAGCGTGCAGATTGCAGCCATCCATCAAAAAACTCTCACAATTAGAAACCCAGATGTTAGGCTGAGGGGTGGTGCTTTTCATCTGCACGCGAATTGTGCCCTTGCTTGAACTTTGCAAGCCAGACGCTAATTTGGCACTCGAGGCAGAATTTTGCGAATTTCCGTTTCCTAAAATGCGCACGCTTTTGGCGCTGCTCACTTTTATTGCGGTGGAACTCAGCGTGCTTATAAGCGAGTGGCCGCGCAGGTCGATAACAACATCTTCGCCGCTTGCCGAAATATCTATGGCAGATGTCACAGAAAGATCGTCAGATAAATAGTATGTGCCGCCCTGGTTTATGGTGAATGCAGCCGATGTGTTTTCCCAAGCGTCATTTATGCACACACCTTCTGCTGTGGCAACATATGAATTTGCGCTTGAATGGCTTGCTTGTTGTTTGTTGTTTGCGCTCGAATAGTGCGCTTGTTCTTCAGTGTTGTCTTCACTAAAGCTTGTTGTGTTGTTGGCAACGCGCGTGTCTACTAATTCACTGTCTTTTTCAAAGGATGTAAATTCATTTGCATTTGCGTTTGTTGCCCAGAAAATAAGGCAGACGATGCAAACAGCTATGCACACAAAAACAAGCAGCGCAACCATTGCTATGCCCGCGTTTTTCACCCAGTTTACAAACATGTTATCCAGCCACCCTCACATCTAACCAATTATCTATCATGCCCGCTTCAGTTGCATTATCCACACGATAAAACGTTGAGTAAAATTGATTTACACACTCATTCACAAAACTTAAGTTATCGCTTGATTCATGGAACAAATAATACGCATAAGGCGCAAACAAAAAACTCTCCACGCTGCCACTTGCCCAATGTCCGCTAACTCCAACTGGCATGACGTATAACTTATATTGTTGCCCGACATTATATAACCCCAGCGGGTCTTTAGCACTATTTATCACGTGGTCAGCCATGGTTGAGTCTTTCACAAAAACTCCTGGATAATCTGCATCGCCCACCAACATCCATTTATCTGAGGATGTGGGGTTTTTGCCAAACCACATGGCAGGGCTGCCATCGCGCGTGGCCCATCTGCCAGAACCACTTAAGGAAGTGGCAGTTCCTGGCAAAATTGCGAAAGGCACAGGCTGGTTGGCAGATTCGCTATAGGCTGGTTGCACTCCCCAAAACGAATTGTTCACCACGCCGCTCATCTGCATGTAATAATCGATGAGAGCAAAGCCATATCTATTTATGAGCATGCTTTGCCCGACACCTGTAACATTTAGAGTGGCGCTGTCGTCTCCGAATTGATGGCTTAAATAGTTTCTTACTGCGTGCGAAGAAATTGTTTGGTTTAAATCATACCACGAATCTATGTAAGCTGTATATTTGTTGTTGTATACAGGGCTTCCCACCAGCGATTTTGCGCTCTGAGATCCGTCTTCGCTCAGCTGATATATGTTTTCATATGAAGTGCCATTGGCCACTTTCACCGAATATCCCCCGTTTGCATTCAAACACGCATCACACACGCTATCATGCAACTTTTTATAGTTGTTTGCGTTTATGGTTGGGTCTTTTGCGCAATAAGGGGAAGACTTCAGCATTTCTGCCACCGAATTCACAGCTGTTATGATGTTTGCATCCTGAGTGTCCACAGTGTTGAGCGATGGCATAATCACCACACTTATGCCAGCTTGGGTTAGCTGCTCTTGCTGTTGCGCATCGACTTCTAACTCAGAGCCGTCGCATATCACAACGTCTGCGCTTGTGTTGTTTATGACTTCATCCACATTCAGCGTGTATACGCCCTCTGAATATTCGCGCACAGGAGTGCTAAGCGTTTCTATGCCTTCGCCTGGAAACGCCCCTTTTGCCGCAACTCGGGCTTTCCACACAGGGTCGCAACCGACCAAACATCGCTCATCGGTCGTGGCATCGCGCGTGCCACAAAGCATTTGCACAATTGATGCATATTGACCGCACGCAACTATTTTTTGAGCATCGGGCAACGTGGTGTTTGCTCCTGAATTGTCATATGTGCGAGCGTTTCCTCCGCGGCCTCCAGTTGCGGGAACAGATGGGTCTATGGGGCCTTGACCACTATCTTTTTGGGTGTCTTTGCTCTCGCTTGATTGTGAAGTGTCATTTCCTGAACCAGTCGGGTTTTGTGTGGTGCCTTCCCCGTTTCCCGCCTGTTCGTTGTTGCCCTGTTTATCTGATGCCTCGCTGCCAGTTGTTGCATTTTGATCGTGCGGTGTTACATCGTTTTCGCTTTGTTTCGTTTCGTCTTCGTTTTCTTTTTGTTCATCGAAGGTGCTCTGCGTTTGGGTTTGATTGTTTATGCTGTCGCTTTCTTGTTGCACCGCCGCAATCTTGGTTTCATCTTCTGGAGCATTGGGGTTGTGCTTATAAGATGGCTCAATCGTTTCATCCAAAGCACCCAAATCTGGGTTTTCTATGCGCTCTGTCAAGACATATGATTTTTTACACGATGTTAAAGCGCACGTAGACACAACCAACAAAAGCGCCAAAACCAAGAGCATGATTTTTTTTGCGATGGATACGTGTGTGTGAGTCGCGGGTGCATGTGTTGCAGACGCATGTGCTTCGGGTGCATGTGCCGCAGGTGCGCATGTGTGTGCAAGCGCACCACACGCGCCTTTGCGCGTTTGGGCATGTTCTGTTTCAGCGTGCGATGCGCATGTGTGTGCAAGCG
>CAVEFW010000088.1:0-14371 GCA_963615035.1 Phocaeicola dorei | reverse complement strand
AGCTGGGAGAGCGCATGGCTGGCAGCCATGAGGTCAGGGGTTCGATCCCCCTATACTCCACCATAGAATTTCAGGAGCTCCACGCGTGGGGCTCTTTTTTTTGAAGTGGTTTGTGGGTGTGCGAGCACTTCGGGAAGAAAACATGAGCACGCGCAATTTGTGCATACAACGCAAGCGTGCGCGATTACAGCAGGTTGAAAAATGAGTGCAACTTAATGCCACGCCAGTGCAGCCCGACACCACGCATACACAACTTAACGCCGCACGTGCACACAAACATAACAACTAAAGACAAGGAAACAACAAGGAAAAATATGTTAGCCGAAAGATTTTTAACAAACGTAGTGAAGGGCATGACGCGCTCACATCTTGATTTGTGCCCCACCGACGAAAAATTCTTCCCCGCGCCACACGAGGGGCAAAAATATATTCTTTACTTGCACGTGCCGTTCTGTGAAATTTTATGCCCGTATTGCAGCTTTAATCGCTATGTTTTTCGCGAAGACATCGCGCGCGAATACTTCAAGAACATGCGACGCGAAATGATGATGCTAAAAGATCGCGGCTGGGATTTTGAAACGCTTTATTTTGGCGGCGGCACACCCACCGTGCTTCTAGACGAACTCTGCGAAACAATCGATTTGGCGCGTGAAAATTATCACATAAAAGAAGTGGGCGTTGAAACGAACCCGAACCATTTGGTAGACCCGTGGCTTTCGCGCCTGAAAGGTCGCGTGCAACGTTTGAGCGTGGGCGTGCAAAGTTTCAACAATGATCTGCTCAAACAGATGGAGCGTTACCATAAATATGGCAGTGGCGAAGAGATATTTGAGCGCATAGGTGTGGCTTCAAAATATTTTGATTCGGTGAACGTGGACATGATCTTCAATTTTCCGTCGCAGACTGAAGATGTCCTCATAAACGACTTGGAAAAAATTGCCGCGTGTGGGGCACGTCAAACCACTTTCAGTCCGCTGTATGTGTCGAACGCCACCATGAAAAACATGCAGCGCGTGTTGGGTCGCATGGATTGGAAGCGCGAATTTCGTTTCTATCAGTTGATCGACGGCATCTTGGCAGGTGGGGATGCGCCACTTTTTGCACGCGATACGGTGTGGACTTTTAATCGCTTGAATGCGCAGGGTGAGCGCGATCACAATCTTTATGCGGAAGAGCTGCAAGTGGCATATAACGAATATCCAAGCGTGGGCAGCGGTTCTATTGCGCACTTGGATGGCGCGCTGTATGTGAACACGTTTAGTTTGGAAGATTACAACGCCGCCATAGAGGCGGGGCACATGTCTATCATGGGAAAATGTGTGATGAGCAAGCGTGATTTGATGCGTTATTATTTTTTGTTGCACTTGTATCAGTTGCGCCTTGACAAGCACGAATTTGCGCGCGAATTTGGCTGCAGCATCGAGCGTGGTTTGCCAGTGGAGATGAACTATATGCGTGCGCAACGTGCCTTTGCCACCGACACGCGCGACGAACTCACGCTCACTTTGCGCGGGCGTTACTTAATTTTGGTGTTGTATCGTCAATTTTTATCGGGCATGAATAATTTGCGCGATCAAGCGCGCGCCGCGCTCAGTGGTCCTGAGCGCGAGTTACTCTTTGGCAACAGCACCTTTTGGGGTGGTGATGCTGAGTGTAAGCGTTCGGGGGCGCAAGGGGAATGTTCGCATGCACAATGCGAGTGTTCTTAGGTAATGAAGGTTGACGATTTCAAGAACGAGGCACGCAGGGGGCGCAAGGCGTTTGCGCGGGCTGTGCGAGACGAATGTGCATGGTGTGTGAGACGTTTGCGCAGGGGGGCGCGCGATTATTGCGCAGATTGACATGGAAACAGTGTAAAGAGTGCTGTGCGTGTGTGCTAAAGATGCCATGCAAATAACAAGTTAAAGCGTTAGGTGTGCGATTGGACGACATTGCAATCATAGGAGGCGGGGCTTCAGGGCTTGCTTGTGCTGTTGTGGCAGCGCGTGAAATGAGTTGTGCAAAAGTTAGCGCAGCTAAACATTCGCGCGAAAAGGAATGCACGCCTGCACGCATTACAATTTATGAGACCACAGACAAAACGGGCAGAAGCATATTGCGCAGCGGAAATGGTAGATGCAATTTTACAAACGCCAATATCTCTAATTTTACCAAGGAAGATTTTTGTAACACATATCACAATGGCTGTTTTGTGTTTGATTTTGCGCAAAATCTAGAGCAGGCGTGGAGCGCGAAAATTTGTGCGAACACGCAAAGTGGCGCAGGACGTGCTCAAGATGCAACAGACATGCAAGGCGACGCGGAAAATATGCAAGCTGCAACAGGCACACAAAGCGACGCTGGACGCATCCACCGCGCAACAGGGCACGCTCAAAGCGCAACGGACATTCAACGCGCAACAACCACCCAAAACGCAACAACTCACGAAAATTCCAACGCGGTGCTCAATTTCTTCGAGAGCCTAGGGCTTGTGTGGCGAAAAGAGCCAGATGGCAGGGCATATCCTTTGAGCGGCAAGGCGTCAACTGTCTTGAATTTGTTGCGTGCGCACGCAAAAAAGTTGGGTGTGCGTGAGGTTGTGAATACTCGCATCTCTCGCATAGAACCACGAGGAAATTCAGGGTTTATTTTGCACACAGAAGACGGTCAAATGTTGCACGCGCATCGTGTGGTTTTGGCGGCTGGCGGAAAAGCTGCACCAAACATGTTGAGAGACGTCTCGACTTCTTACACACAAACAACCCCCGTTTTAGCACCGCTTGCTCTTCGTGAAACAAAGGTAACACGCGCTCTCGATAATATCCGTGTGAAATGCAGTGTTAGCTTGGTGCGTGGTGGTCGCAAAATAGAGACAGAACACGGAGAGGTGCTCTTTCGCAAATATGGCGCATCTGGAATAGCCGTGTTCAATCTTTCTCGCTTTGCGCAGGCAAAAGATGTGCTGAGCATAAATTTATTGGGCGGCATAAATGAAAGCGAAGCAGAAAAAACAATTTCCAACATTGCAAAATACCTGACAGATTTCATGGGAGAAAAGCCAAATTGCGCAGAAGTGCTGCGCGGGGTTTTGCAAGATGGCGTGGCGCGAGAGGTTATGCGCACGTCAGGCATTTTGCCTGAAAGCAAAAGTTTTAGTGTGCGAGATTTGGCGCATGCGCTATGCAACTTTGAATTTAGCGTTTTAGGCGCAGGCGACGCGAAGTTGGCACAGGTGCAACGTGGCGGGTTTTCCACCAGCAACATAAACCCTAAAACCATGGAAGTGCTCGGCTGTTCAGGTTTACACATCACAGGAGAAGCTCTAGACATAGATGCGCCTTGCGGCGGGTTTAACTTGCATTGGGCGTGGTCAAGCGGCATGCTCGCGGGCTTGGCGTGCGCCAATTGTTCTGATTTACGCCAATCAGTGTGAGCTAAATCAATGCACACAAAATCAATGTGCGCTAGCCCAAAGCGCGCCAATTCGTTTGGTTGTTTCGCTTAATCTTTCGGTTTAGGCACATAGATATAACAGCAAACAGCCGCAAACAGAGAACACACAGCAACCATTGCAATCTGTGCTGCAGGTGGAAGAAAATCTAGCACGGAAAATGAATTGGATACATATCCGATTGTGTGAAACGATTGCGCGCAAAAAAGCCCAAACACTTCAATAATCCCTGCAGATATAGCACCGATAACTCCGAGCCATCGCTTTTTCTTTGAGCAACAAACTGAAAAAACAACAGCCCCCGCCACCCAGCTTACACCTATACATAAAATGGCAGGGTTGGTTATCATATATATGAAGTTGTCTGTTATATACAGATTGTCGGCGTAAAACATGGCTCCCGAAAATGGATGCCAAGCAAACAGGCTGTGCGTTTTCAAACTTCCTAAAACTAACGCAACTAAAAAACAGTGTGCTGCGGTTGCTGCAGACTTGCCAGCTTTCAAGTAATATCCAGCGGCAAAACTAGCAATAGGTGTGGCTCCAATAATGCCTGCAACAGGCACGCAGAGCGAAACATTGCTAGGCGCTTTTGTGTGTGCATGGGGGCGTGTTGCAAAAACCCACCAACAAACAGTTCCTAACAATAAAACAATGCCTGGCAGGGGGTGTTTACACGCGACCAGCGAAATGCTTAAAGCTGAATATGCGCAAAGTGCGCCCACAGACGGAACAACATAGGTAGCCACCGAGCATATCGCCACAACCACCCAAGGTACTATCGAGTTAATTTGCGCTGAAAAAGCCAAGGCACCGCTTTCAGAAAAATTCATTGCTGCAACAGCACACATAAAAGCTGTTGAGATTGTTGATAATATGCGGGCGAGCACATTTGCGCTTCTAGATGTTGCGTGCTTCGCAATGGCTAGTCGCATTCTTTCTAGAATGTTGCCACCAGCAAGACCTTCGCTATTGATGTCGCCACCATCATCGGGGTTTTCGTTTTCGTAACCTTGACCATCTTTTTTTTGTTCTGTGCTTGTTTTTGCGCCTGCTTTAAATGCGCTTCCACCAAACGTGTTCTCGTCAAACACGTCTTCGTTAAGTGTGTCATCGAGTGTGCCATCAAGCGTGTCATCGAGTGCGCCTTCGCCATACAGCTCTCTTGACGCGTTTCCACCAGATGTGCCCTCGGCAAATGTGCCCCCATTTTTCGAGGCACTGCTCATCAATCGCGCTTTTTCTATGAGCTCTGCCAGCTGTTTTTCACCACGTTTTGGTTTGCCTAAAAGCGGCACCATCTGCGAAGCAAAATCTCTCACGCTTTCATAGCGATCTTCTCGGTTGGGCGATAGAGCATAAAACATCACATCGTCGGCATCATCGTCTAGGGCGTCCCAAAAAACGCTAGGCGCTGTAAGCTCGGCGTTTTTTGTGGCACGCAAAGATTCCTTGATATTTTTTGCCTTAAAGGGGTTTTCGCCAGCCAACATGACATAGATAACAACCGCCAGTGCCCATTCATCACATCGTTCATCCAAGTTTTCTTTACGCATCTGCTCGGGCGGCATATACCCAATGGTCCCGCCTTGCGCGTGTGTGGCACCGCTCGCATCAGGCAGAGCAGCCATCCCGAAATCGGTTACTTTCACAACGCCTTCGCTGTTTATCAAGATGTTGTCAGGCTTAATATCCAAGTGCAACACCTTGTTTTTGTGCGCTACGCGAAGCGCATCTGCCACATCTCGCAAAACAGCAGCCATCATGTCAAGCGTGAGTTCATCGTCGAAAAGCTTTAGGAATTGAGATAGGCTCATGCCGTCTACGTATTCCATGATCAGATATGCTGTGGTGCCCTCAAGCTGCAAGTCATACACTTGCACAATATGAGAGCTTCCCATGTTTCCCGCAAGCCTTGCTTCGCTAAGGCCTGGAATTAAAATTTCAGCTCGCGTGTCTGTCTTTGCGTCTGACGGCACACCCAGTTTCACGCCCGCCCGCGTGTCCGCCCGCGCGCCTGCCTGCGCATCCACCTGCGCATCCACCCGCGCACCTATCTGCGTTTCCCCTTGCTCTTCATTTCCCGCGCTGCCAGCGCACCCACCCAAAGACTCAGACAGCTTCGCTGCATTTTCAGGGGAAAGCTGAATGGCTTTTATCGCCACGCGCCTTTGCAAGTTTGTGTCAAACGCCGCTATAACAACACCAAAGCCCCCGTCGCCTGCGCGACCTAGGGGCTTGTATCGGTTGAGTATCAAGGCACTACCTCTTAGCAAAAACTAATCACAAAAGTTGCGCTTTGCGCTAATTGCTTGCTCTGGAATTGGAGTTGCTAGATTGATTGTTTGCGTTTGAATTGGTGTTTGTGTTTGTGGCGCTGGTGTTGGAATTGGAGTCTGTGGAGGCGGATTTCGCATAGATGTATACCGTGGAACCCGACTCAGCCGAAGACCCGCTGGAAGGCGATTGCGAATAAACAGTGCCGCTCCAGCTGCCCTCAGACAAAACTGGGTTAAAGCCGCTGTTTTTCAAGATGTTGCTAGCCTCGCCAGCCGTATATCCATATACGTTTGGCACAGAAACTTTATCTGAGCCGCGGCTTACATAGATTGTAACCGAAGCGCCAGATTCCAATTTGCCCGAAGATGGTTCTTGTTTATAGACATATCCTTGGTCAACGGTGGAAGAATATCCGCGCTGAATCTGCACGGCAAAACCAGCGTTTTTGAGTGCCGCTGTTGCATCATATTCCGTGTAATTCACCACGTTTGGAACGCTTATAGTTTCAACTCCCAAAGACAAGCAATATTCAACGGTGGAGCCTTTGTTCACAGTCTGACCCGATGCAGGGTTTTGTGATACAACTTTTCCTTTTTCGACGGTGGAAGAATATGTGGCTGTGCCCGCCACCGCCTTAAGCCCCACTTTCTGCAACGCCGACACCGCTTCTTCTGCCGTCATGTTTGCAAGGTTTGGCACCGTCACACTTTCCGCGCCTTGGCTTACAACCAAATTTACGTTTGTGCCCGAAGTGCGTTTTAGCCCCGCCGCTGGGTCTTGGCTTATCACTTTGCCTTCTTCCACAGTTTCGCTATATGTTCGCGTTACAGCACCAACTTTAAACCCAGCGTCTTCAAGGGAAGTGGTGGCTTCTGCAACCGTTTTGTTTGTAACGTCTGGCACAGGGTTTCCAGACCCCCCACCAATGATGGCAAAAGCCACGCCTGCTAAAATTGCCAACACAGCTATGATGCCTATTGCTATGCCAGCTTTTTTCTTGTTGCTCATCTTTCTTTTGGCATCGGGTGTCTTTGTTTTTCCCGCCACAGGCGCAGCACTCGTGGTGCTGGCGTCTTGACCTGCAACAGGGCTCATCACCTGTGTGCCATCTATCGGGGCAGGCGTCATAACCGGTGCCACGCAAGTTTTTGTTGCTTGCGCATCTTGCAAGGCCGCAACAGGACGACCCGCCAAGTAATCGTTTAAGGCTTGACGCATTTCTTTTGCATCTTTGAAGCGATCGTTAGGGTCTTTGGCCATAGCCATCAAGATTATGCCCTCAAGCGCAGAATCTATCTCTGGGTTTATCGTGCTTGGAGCTGGAGGCATCTCGCTTACCTGTTTTAGAGCCACGCTCACTGCGTCTGGACCATCGAAAGGCAACTTTCCCGTGCATGCTTCATACATAACCACGCCCAGTGAATAAATGTCGCTTGCAGGTGTTAGGTCTTTTCCTTGTGCTTGTTCTGGGCTAATATAATGCGCCGTTCCCATGACGCTGTTCGTTTGTGTAAGCCCCGAATCACCCGCGCGAGCGATGCCGAAATCCATCACCTTGGCATTTCCGTCTGGTTGAATCATTATGTTTTGCGGCTTGATGTCGCGATGAATGATGTTGTGTTTGTGCGCTTCGTAAAGTGCCGCCGACACCTGACTGCCTATTTCTGCCACTTTTCGCTGGTGGATGCTTCCACGCTCTTTTATGCCTGTTTTCAAATCGGAGCCACGCACGTATTCCATGACAATATAGTAAGTGTTGCCGTCTTGACCCCAATCATAGATGCTCACGATATAGGGGCTTTGCAGGGCCGCAGCACTTGCCGCTTCTTGTCTGAAACGCTTTGCGAAAGTCTCGTCTGCTGCATATTGAGGCAACATGACTTTCACCGCAACGGTGCGATCGAGCACGCTGTCGTGGGCGCGATACACCTCTGCCATGCCGCCTATGCCTGCACGGTCGGTCACTTCATATCTGTCGTTGAATACTTTGCCTGTAAGGCTGCCTGTCATGTTTCCGGTCACGTTTAAACTCCTTTTGGTAACATGTTTGAGCTGATCTTTTCCGATTGCGCGCGATTCAATTTCGTTAGTTGCAATTCTAACATTCGCACACTTTATCTATAGATTATCTCAAACATTATTAATTAACCTGTAATCCCTCGTATATCCATAATAAAAAACTCATCATTGAATTACTCCTGCACTCCGCAAAGAAGACTCAAACACCTGACGCGCAAGTGTTGTTGCATCTTTGCTGCCTTCCACGGTGATGGCCACAACATATTTTGCATCTGTTGAAGGCGCCATGCCGACAAACCAAGAGTTGTCTGCACCGCCAGTTTCTGCGGTTCCTGTTTTGCCTGCCACCTGAATGTTATATTCAGAAAGGCTTGCCGCTGTGCCTGTGCCGCTTTTCACTACGTCTTCCAAAACAGCGCGAACACGCTGCGCTGTGTTTTTGTCTATCGGCGTGTAAAGAGTTGTGGGGCTTGCGGCATAACTTCTAACGCCGCTTGCGTTGTGCACGCTTTCCAGCAAATAAGGCTTCATGATGGTGCCGTCGTTTGCAATGCCGCACCCGACCATAGCCATCTGCAATACTGTGGATTGAGGGCCTGCTGGGCTTGAGTGTTCGCCCACGGGTTCTCCTGCGGCTGCCCAAGCTGTTTCCCAGTCGGTCATCTCGCTTGCCACGGGCATAAGGCTTTTTGCCAAGGGAATGTCGAAGTCGAAAGTTTGGTTGAACCCAAACGCCTCGCTGCTTTTCACCAAAAGCTCGCTGCCAATCTGCAGCCCAAGTTGCCCATAGACCACGTTTGAGGAATACATCGTTGCACGCGAAAGCGTTAGATATCCAAAACTTTCTTTGTTGAAGTTGGTCACTGGCGCGTTGCCGATATCCATGGTGCCAGGGGCACTATATGTTGTGTCTTCGTTTGCTATGTCGTTTTGAAGGGCTGTTGCCAAAGACACAATCTTAAATGTAGACCCAGGTGCATATTGCGCTTGTGTGGCGCGATTGTAAAGCGCGCTGCCCGAAGAGCCAGAGCCATTTTGCGCGCCACCCGTTGAAGCTGTGTTTGCGGCAGCACTTTCCAACAAACTTTCAACGTCTGATGTGGAATATGTTGGCGAAGAAGCCAAGGCAACCACGGCTCCTGTTTTCGGGTCCATCACCACACATGCGCCAGTATATCCATCCAGCGCGTTTTGCGCCGCTGTTTGTATCTTTGAATTTATCGAAAGCGTTACATCGTTTCCCGACACAGTTTTGCCAGCAGCAGCGTTTATCACATCCGACCACGTTGCATAACTGCGTTGGCCTTTCAAGATGTCGTTGCACGTTTGCTCTATGCCAGCCGTGCCATATGACACAGAGGCGTATCCCAAAACGTGCGAAGCCAAAGTGCCCGCAGGATATGTTCTGTCATATTGTTCTGTTGTTTCGTTGTATTCGCTTTTTGCCAAAACAACGCCATCGCTTGTGGAAATAGAGCCGCGTTGCTGTGTTTGTTCGTGCGCGATTGTGTGGTTGTTGTTTGCCATGTTTTTATATGTGTCTGCGTTTATGACCATTATGTAAGTTAAATTTCCAACCAGCACCACAAACAACATCGAAAATGCAACTAAAGTGCCCGTGAGGCGTTTTCCTAAAGAAACGCGTCCGAGCGTTGAATTCAAGTTGATGAAACCCGTTGTTTGCATCTCTGTGTTTTCTTGTGTGGCCACATCGCCCGCACGCAATAAAAATCCAACAATCATGAAACTTGCCAAAAGCGAAGATCCGCCTTGGCTTAAAAACGGCAAAGTCAAACCTGTAAGAGGAATAACGCGGGTAACGCCTCCCACGATTATGAAGGCTTGCAACGTTATGAGCGTTGTTAAGCCTGTGGCCACAAGTGAACTTACGTCGCTTTTTGCGCGGGTTGCAACTAAGAACCCGCGTATAGCAAACGCCAAGAACAAAAGCAAAACGGAAGCTGCTCCCAAAAGCCCAGCTTCTTCGGCAATGGCAGCAAAGATAAAGTCGCTTTCCACCACGGGAATCATGTCGCACAAGCCTTTTCCTATGCCGCATCCGAACAAATCTCCGTCTGCCATGCTAAATGTTGCTTGCACCAGTTGATATCCGCTGCCCGTTGAATCTTTGAAAGGGTTTAACCAAGTGTCCACGCGCACTTGCACGTGCGAGAAAAACCGCCACAAGAAAAACGCCGCTACCGTTGCCAGTAAAAGGGCTATAACTAGGTAAAACTTGCGCCCCGAGGCCACATAGAGCATGGTGATGAACACAAAGAAAAAAACTAAAGCGCTGCCCAAATCTTTCTCAAAGATAACCACAAATAAAGCCATGCCCCACATGATTAGCACAGGCAAAATTGCTCGCAGCTCAGGCAGTTTTAAGGGTCCTATGCGCCACGTGAAGATAGAGAGCATTTCTCGATTGTTCGCCAGATAACTCGCCAAAAACAAAACGATGCATATCTTTGCAAATTCGCCAGGTTGCACAGAAAACGGCCCAAACGTAAGCCAGATTCTGCTGCCATATGTTTCTGTGCCCACAACAGGCAAAAGAGGAGAGAGCAACAATAAAACGCCAAGGATCATGAGCGTGTATTTATAATTAGACACATTGTCTAAATTGCGCACCACCACGAGCACTAAAACCATGATAACAATGCCCGCAAACAGCCAAAGCACCTGTCTGGAGGCTAGGTTTGGAGCCAAGCGCGTTACAAATGCGATGCCTATGCCTGATAGAGCAAAAGTTATAGGCAAAAGGGCTGGATCGGCATTGGGCGTAAATTTGCGGATGGCTAAGTGTGCTACAAAAAAAGATGCGAATATGCCCAAGGGCACAGCCAAGGTTTTAATGCCCAGCGTGTTGCCTTGCGTTAGGGTCAACATGGCAAAAAGAAGCACCACAATAGGAGCGGCTACACATAAAAGCAGCAGTTCTATGTTTCTTTTCGTCATGCGGGTGTCCTTTAAGTTTTCCTAGATTGTTTGGTTAATTGGTGGCTGCGGCGTTGGTTGCGGAATTGTTGCTGTTGGCTGCGCCGCCGTTTCCTGCGCTGCCATTTGCTGCGCCGCCGTTTCCTGCGCTGCCATTTTGCGCGTTGTTGCTGGTTGCAGTGTTGTTGTTGGCTGCGCTGCTGGTCGCGGAATTGTTGGTGCCTGCGCTGCCATTTGCTGCACCGTTGCTTGTGGCGTTGTTATTTGTCGTGTTTTCCTGCGCTTCTGAAGTTGTGTTTTTGCCTATCGGTTCACCCGCCAATTCTGCTCTGTATTCATCCAAGATATCGTCTGCTGCTTGCACAGAGTCGGTGGTGATGGCGTTTTCACGGATGCGAGATGCCACCCCTGGGTTCAATTTGTCAAGCTGTATGTTCGATGAATGGTCTAGCTTGTTAAAAGAAAAGCCCAAAAACGTTCCAGGAACTCCCCTGTATACGGCCACATATCCTTCGTCTTCGCCTAAAAATGCAGCGCGATTTATCCAGTAATTTGCTCCATACACCGCCCCGCCAATTATGACAGCCAAGATAATCAGGATGATAGCAGCCGTGATTTTCGTTTTTCGCGCGATTTTCTTTCGCTTTTTTTCTGCTTCTCCTGCAACGTCTGCCACGATGACAGTCACGTTGTCCAAGCCTCCCGCCGTTATGGCGTCGCTCACCAGCATAGAAGCACAACGTTGAGGCTCGCTTACGTGTTTTAAGATGTCTTCTATTTCATCGTCTTGCAACATGCCCGAAAGCCCATCAGAGCAAATGAGCAACCTGTCGCCTGCTTTCACGTTTATTTCATAAAGGTCGGGCTGAGTGTCGGGTGCTGTGCCAAGAGCGCGAGTGATGATAGATCTATTGGGTGCTGTTCGGGCTTGTTCTTTCGTCATCTGCCCCGATTCCACCATGTCTGCCACAAGGCTATGATCGCGCGTGAGTTGTTGCAAGTGTCCATCTGTAAGTAAATACGCACGCGAATCTCCAACCTGCGCTATCACTATGCGCTCGCCCTTCACAATCGCTGCGGTGCATGTTGTTCCCATGCCCTCGCGACCGCGCCCTGTTTGCGCAGCTTTTATTATTTCGCTGTTTGCTGCAATCACAGCACCTCGAAGCGAGTCAGGGTCGGGCACGCTTGGTGCCAAATCTGAAAGCACTTCGATGGCAATTTCAGATGCCACTTCTCCTGCTTCATGGCCTCCCATGCCATCGCAAACCGCAAACAGCGGCGGAGCCACAACCAAACTGTCTTCGTTGTGGTCTCGCACACACCCCACATCTGTTCTGCTGCCAAATTGTGTCACCTGAGCTGCGTTTTTATACTTCTTTTTACTATGAGATGCCATCTAAAAAGCCTCGATTCAAATTTGCGTTCGCTTAAAGCCTGTCGTTTGCTTTGATTTTCTTAAGCTGGTTGCTCGCATTGTGTCTGTTGTTCGCCCACACCTATTCCAAGTTGGTCTTTTGCATTGCGGTTATTTCTTGTTTTCGTTGGTTGTTCGCCCTCAACTGCTCTTAAGTTGGTAAGTTGGATTTATCTTAATTATCTTAATTATCTTAAGTCAATCGCACGCGCATAGTCACATCTCCAACGCATACAACGTCGCCTTTTTTACATGCAGTTGCATCTGTGATTGGTTTTTTGTTAAGAGTGGTGCCATTTGTGGAACCTAGATCTTCCACAAACAAGTTTTTCCCCATAAGACTAAAACGCGCGTGACGCGCAGAAACATAACTAGCAGCAATCACAATGTCTGCGTCAGGGCTTCTTCCAACAATCACTTCGCCTCTCACCGCAATAGATATCCCGCGCAACTCCTTTGGGCCGCGCTCCACTGTAATGGTCCAAGTTTTATCGCGCCTGCGCTGGCCACGCACCAAACCAACACCCGTTTTCATAAGCGCAAACAAAAACAGATAGAGCAGTGCTATGAGTAAAAGCCTTCCAACCAGCAATACGAAATCAATCATATATCTAACCTATCTTTTAACCTATCGTCGTGTGAATGTATATTTTGACAAGCCTAAAGTAATGCTGTCGCCTTCATACAACACAGTTGGTTGCTGCACAAATTCGCCGTTCACTAAAGTGCCGTTTTTTGACCCCAAATCGCGAATTACCCAACGCCCCGCAATGTCTTTGGAAAATTCTGCATGTTTTCTGCTGGCGTTTATGTCAGAAACCACAATGTCGCAATCGCTTGCGCGTCCAGCCACCAATTTGCCCGATGTCAACTCTATGCTTTGTTTGCCATCGTTGCATTCAAGGCGGAAGTTGGGCTTTTGTTGTGGTGTGGTGTTGTTTGCGCCGACCATGTTTGATGCGCCTGCGCTTGCGCCTGCTGCGCCCATTGCGCCTGCCGCGGCTGCACCACCAAGCCCCGCTCCACTTGGGGTTGGCGTTAGCGGAGCAAACGGGTCATCCACATCGTGGTGAGGAGCAAAAGGGTCTTCAGCGTCAAATAATTGTTCGCCTTCACTTGCACCGCCAGCATCTCCGTATTGCGCACCAGATGTTGCGCGATTTGCCTGAGAGCTTGCCTGTTCTGCCTGCGCCTGAGCCGCAGCTTTTGCTTGAGCCTGGGCTATTTCAGCACGCACAATGCCATAGTGTTGCATTTCCTCTTCACGAAGCTGGTAAACAATCCCTGAAGCCACAACCTCGGCAATCACGTCGAATTTTCCGTGCTTTAGTTTGTCGTCCACAATAAATCGCACCAAAGGTTGACCGTCCATATAAAGCCCCGCGCTTCCCGCCTTGGCACGCAGATATGTCTCGATCTCTCCTGCGAGTGTTGGGTAAAACGTGCAAAGTTTAGAGTCGTCGTCGGGGTTTACAAGCACCGTAAATAAAGTTGGGGCATACTGTTTGCCCGCGCCCACCATTTTGTTGCGTATCATCTGTCGCTCGCAGCGCCTAGATATCTGCACGGGCGATATCGGGGCGTTTGAAAGGCTATTTGCTGCCCCTTCCACCGTGTCTTCAATTTTGCCCTCGAAACGGGAAAATATCCCCATGTTTGTCTCCTTTTGGTGGTGCGTTTTGTTTTACTTTGTTTTGTTTAGCGTGATTTTGCTGCTGCTATTCAAACATCTTATATGCTGAAGAGCACATTTTGCCACAAATGTTTCACTGTGTGGCATATTCATATGAAATATCTAAATTGACCGCATAATTACTTCAGTTTTTCAGAAATCTAAGTTATCGGTTTTATAGATAACTAACATGCAAAAATACGAACTATCAGTAAAACATGATAAGTGCTTATAATCTCAACTCGTTTGATGCGATAGCGCAAATTGTGAATAACAAGCGCGAACCAAACTGGCAATCGAAAAGCTGGCAACTGGAAAACTGGCAATCGGCAAGCTGCCAGTTAAAAAAGGAAACCAGAAAGCTGGCAATCGAAAAAATGGCAGTCAGAAAAACTGACAACAAAGCAAAGGAGACGCACATGGCGAAGAAAAACTTACCCTACGATGCTAAATATTACGACGAAGAAATAGAGACCATGCCGCGCGCGCAACTTGAAGCGCAACAACTCGAACGTCTTAAAGAGATGGTGAAGTTTTCCTATGATAATTCGCCTTATTATAAGCGCGAGTGGGACGCGGCAGGTGTTTCCCCTGAAGACATCAAAACGCTGAAAGA
>CAVEFW010000087.1:0-2200 GCA_963615035.1 Phocaeicola dorei | reverse complement strand
AGGCATAAGAAGGTGCTTCAAAATTGAACGTTTTCGTCTCGCCAATTTCCATGCCAACGATATTTTCATCAAAAGACTCTGGCATATAGCCTTGATTTAGCGTATAAGAACGACTCTTGAACGACAAATTTTTGACGGGTGTGCCATTGTGTTTTGTTTCCATCTCAAGCAAAAGTGTGTCGTTTTTTTCAACGGCTCCCGCTTTTGTGTTATCTGTAACATATTCTTTGTATTGGCTTGATAGTTGCGCCAACACTTCATCAACGCCCGAATAGTCAAACTCCAACTTTTTCGTTTTTATGGTCACTGGCTCATATGAATCCAGGTCATAGTGTGGCTTTAGGCGAACCAAAATTGAATACTTATATTTTTTTCCGCGAATAAGTGTGTCTTCAGATGCAGGATAAGGCGGATATGCTGGTTGTAAGTTGCGCTTTGTTATGGCGGCTGGCCACACAAAATCAAGCGCGTCATCTCGCACGATGGAATCTAGGTCTTTTATTCCCAGTTGCTCTTTTGCCGCACGTGCTGGCGTTAAACCTGGTCTTGATTGCAACGATGCACTATTTGCAAATTGAATCTGTGCCCTATCGAGAGCTTTAGCCACTTCTTTTTCACTTAATTCCACATCTAGTTGAACATGCGTGTCATCCAGATTGTGTTGCATTATTTTCATGTATAAACCCTTGCTAAATTAAATATAACTATACTAAACAATAAACCTGATGTGTTGTGCGCACTAGATGCGTTTCGTCTTGGTGCGTCGCGTGCAAAATGTCTTACTTGCCTTCTTATTTTTCGTGCTTACTTACTTTCTTACGCGCCAAAGCTACACCTTATACATAAACTGAAACACGTCTTCACGTTGCAAAGTTATCTGCATGCCCAGCTTTTTGCCAACGACTTCTAATCTGTCGTGCACCTCATCAAACGAAGCAACATCTTCGTTAAGCGTTACCATCATGGTCATGGAAAAAATATCTCCCAAGCGCGTTTGGCTCATATCGTCAATATTTACATCACATTCATATAAACATGTGCTCACCTTGGCAACTATTCCCCTGCAATCCTTGCCTAAAACTGATATTACACACTTCATGCAAATCTCCTTTTATTCATCTTCTGCAAGTTCATCTTCTGTAAGTTTAGCAACTCATTTTACTTGTTGACATCTTTAATCTGTTTTTTAACCTGCTCATTTATCTGCTCATTTATCTGCTTTTGACGCGCTCTCGCTAATTTGACAGACTAATCTTTCAATCATTTACCTAAATTATATAGGCAAACCTAAACAAAAGCCTAAAACGAAAACCCTCCCCCGTGGATAACAGGCCCATCATAGGGCACAAAATAAGATTGTGGCGCATCGGTTTTCGCGCTGGCGTGTGCGTCTGTAAATTCTTCTGCGTCAACATAGAGATACATCTTTTTTGTTTCTGGTATCCACCAAACACGCTCCGATGCAAGGGTGTGCCCATAATCTTGACACGTAATATTCCCAATATCCACACCGTCCACAAAAGCATGTGCGCTTCTTTGCATGTTTCCCCCTTTTACACTAGGCGAAATGTATTCACGTTTAATATATAGATCATAATTTTCTCATGGTTTAATTGCCAACATTGATAATTTATAAAACATTCTTTTATAATGCCAACTCTTTTGGTAATATGTGCAAACGCAATTTAGTTGCTATACGCACATTTACATGCGGGGGTGTGGCGGAACGGCAGACGCAGCGGACTTAAAATCCGCCGCCGCAAGGCGTAAGGGTTCGAATCCCTTCACCCCTACCATTTGTGAAACAGTCGAACTCATGTTGATCTGGAATAGATTGGCGTTGAAGTGTTCTAAGAACAAACCCCAGTAGTCGTGTTTAGGTGCTCCCATACCTTTTCCTCAAAGCCATTTCAGCCGTTTTGGGATTGATAGATGCAAGTTTCGCCGCTTCCTGTTCGCTTTTGCCATCAGCGCGAAGCATAAGGTATTTTTTAGCACGTGCATCAGTTACTCTTTTTCTGTTCATACAACGTTCATGTCCTTTTTGCGTTTTCGACTTTGTGATGAAAAGACCATTGCAGACTTCACAAACAGCTACTCGGAAGTCATTGTCATTGGAAGCATCGTAGCAATTAAACCAAAAGTCGGTCAACAAGTCGCCTGAAGTTGGCCTCATCATTTCTCCGAGTTGAACTTGCAC
>CAVEFW010000086.1:0-9600 GCA_963615035.1 Phocaeicola dorei | reverse complement strand
CATCCTAGACATCGCCTCAGCCGTTTTATTCATCGTTTTCTCATCACGAATCTTGATGGGCAAAATACATTTTGCAAGCAAGATAACTACAGCCATGATTGCCCTAAATGTTGTGAGTTATGTGATAAGCCTCATGGTAAACGGCCTGCAAAGTTTCAACTCTGCGTGGTATTTCTTCACCATCATCTTTTTGGTGGTGATGCACACACACCTAGACCCGCAACTAGCCGACGAGCGCAAACTTCAGCGCAAGCTCTATGACATGGAAACGAAAACCGACCAAGAGCAAGGCACGCTTGGTCGGGACAAAACGGGGAAAGGCTATATTCAGCTTAATTTCTTCAACTTGTTCTGGATATTTTTGGTTGCGTGTTTTTTGGGCTGGTGTTTTGAGATGATAGTTTGCCCGTTTATGAACGGGCGCATAGAAAACAGAACTGGTCTGATTGTTGGGCCCCTAAGCCCCATCTATGGCGTGGGAGCCACACTCATGACGCTTGCTCTAAATAGGTTCTATAAGAAAAACCCCGCAATCGTTTTTTTGGTTGCGGGCGTCATCGGTGCTGCGTTCGAGTTCTTCGTGAGTTGGTTTTTTGAAAACGCCTTCGGCATAAAAGCGTGGGATTACACAGTCTATCCGCCAGACACCGATTGGTTTTTGGCAAACATGTTTCAAGGGCGCACCGACATGATGCATTTCGTGGCTTGGGGTGCTCTGGGGCTGGTGTTTTTGCGCTGGATGCTGCCTTCACTGCTCTCTTTAATAAACAAAATTCCATGGAATTGGCGCTATGGCGTTACCAGCGTTGTGGCAGTTGCCATGGCGATAAATTGTTTCATGACGCTCACAGCGTTTGATTGTTGGTATCAAAGAAGTGCTGGAAATACATCCGCCACACCCGTAGCGCAATTTTGTGCCAAAAACTTCGGCGATGAATGGATGTGCAATCACTTCCCAACCATGACGATGGATCCGTCTCGCGCCACACATGACTAACTTATCGCGGCTAACCCATCATGGCGAATTTTTTGATTGGTCGTCGCTGAATTAACCGTTGATGAATTTGCTGGCTATCGTTTCGGGTTCTGCGAACCTAAGCCTAGTTTTTCCAGCACGCTCAATATGCCCCGCAAACGCTTTTCCCACTGGGGAATGGTTCGGCTGCGCGTGGCACTTTGCTTGTAATGCGGGTGATTAACTCTAAATCTCCATCTGCATATAAGGGTGATGGCCAACATTAAAAGAGCCAGCACCAAAAGTGCTCCAAAAAATTCAAACACATTTGAATTGTGTTCTATTGCGGCATAGAGCGTGGCAAGTGCAAAGAAAACGCTCAAAGCGCTGCTAAGCCACAAAAACGCCTTGATAAGCACTTCTTTTGCGCGCGTGGGCGACTTTGCACCAGAGATAACAAGATAGGCAACAAAAGCCACCACTCCAAATAAAACTAGGATTGGAAACATCTGTACTATTCGGATAAGTGCGCTCATATCTTATTTATCCTTTGCTCGTGGCTACACGCATTAGTGTTTCAAACTTTCGTGGCTGCATGCGTTCGCTGTTGCATGCATATGTGTTTACTCGCGGTTACACGCATCTGTGGTTACACGCATTCATGTCCGCACGCACCTGTTGTTGCACGCTTACGGTTTCACGCCCTCGCGCTTGTTTGCGGCTTCCATCTGCGCAAACGCAAAGCATTACACACAACGCACACACTAGAACAACTCATGGCAGCGGCTGCAATCATCGGGTTTAGGCTAAGCCCCAACACGCTCAGTGCGCCTGCCGCCACAGGAATGCATATGCAATTATATATGAGTGCCCAAAACAAGTTTTGCTTTATGTTGCGAAGCGTTGCGCGTGAAAGTTGAATGCAACTTGCCACATCTTGCAAATCGCTATTCACCAACACCACATCTGCGCTATCGATGGCAACATCTGTGCCAGCGCCTATGGCCACTCCCACATCTGCACGCGCCAGAGCAGGGGAGTCGTTTATTCCATCTCCCACCATAGCACACATGCGCCCAGTTTTATTTGTGCCGCCGCTTTTGTTTGCTTCGTCATTTGTGCTGCCGCTTTTGTTCGCGCTGCTATATTTTTGCACAATATCATCTTTTTGTTTCGGAAGCACACCTGCAACAACTTCGTCCACTCCAACGCGACCAGCCACAGCAGCCGCCGTGTTTTCATTGTCTCCCGTAAGCATGATTGTGTAAATGTTTAAGTCGTGCAACGTTTTTATGGCATTTGCACTCGTTGGTTTTATCGTGTCTGCCACCGCTACAAGCCCCACCAAGTTGTTGGATTTTGCAAAATACAGAACCGTGGCACCACCTTTTAGCTGTTCATTTGCCCACACGTTTGCATCTTTTGAAATTTCAACGGTATGTTCAAACATGAGTTTTTCGTTTCCTGCCAAAACTTCTGCGCCCTCTATTTTTGCCGATAAGCCCATACCTGGAATTTGCGTAAAGTTTTTGATGCTGGCGTGCACAATTTTGTTTTTTGCGGTGCCAGCATGCGCAATGCCAGCTTGCGCATCTTCGCCTTGCGCGGCGCCAACCCGCGCCGTGCTTTTTCCGTCTTCAACATATCTGCAAATCGCACGCGCCAAGGGGTGCTCAGATAACGCTTCTATCGCATATGCCAAATCAAGAAAACCTGGCTCGCGCTTCAATTCAGCCGCCCCATTTTCATCTTGCAACGCATCTGCGCCACCCGAACCATTTTCACCTTGCAACACACCTGCGCCACCAGCGCAACTCTCACATTCATACACGCCCACAACTTCGGGGTTTCCGCTTGTAATTGTGCCCGTTTTATCCAAAAGCACAGTTTTCACCTTGCCTGCACACTCAAGCGTTTGTGCATTCTTTATCAAGATGCCACTTTTCGCACCGCGCCCACACCCCACCATGATGGCAGTGGGAGTGGCAAGCCCCAGCGCACACGGGCAACTGATAACCAAAACAGATATCGCATAGTTCAAAGAAACTCGCCACGCGCCCCCGCTCACTATCATCCAAATCACGAAAGTGAAAAGAGCAATGAATATGACCACCGGCACAAACACACCGCTTATCTTGTCTGCAATTTTTTGAATAGGTGCTTTTGTGCTTGTGGCTTCATCCACCAAGCGCACAATCTCTGCAAGAGTGGTGTCGTTTCCCACACGCTTGGTGCGCATGGTAAAAAACCCAGTTGTGTTTATCGTGCCTGTGCTCACCTTAGACCCAGCGCACACATCCACAGGCACGCTCTCACCTGTAATGGCACTTGCATCTATACTGCCCGCGCCTTCCAACACCACGCCGTCTGCGGGAATGCGCGCTCCTGCATATATGGCCAACGTGTCGCCCTCACGCAAATCATCAACAGAAACCGTTTCTTCTCTGCCTTCACTTACGCGCACGGCAACCTTTGGCGCAAGTTTCAAAAGCCCTTCAATAGAAGATGTAGTCTTATCTTTAGCGCGTGCCTCAAAAAATTTTCCCAGAGTAATAAGCGTCAAAATCATCGCGGCACTCTCAAAATATAAATCCATCCCAGCCATGTGCGCTGTGTGCATATCACCCGCGCCGAGTGACGCCCCTATGCGATACATCGCCACTATGCCATATATGCCAGATGCACTCACGCCCAGCGCTACAAGAGAATCCATGTTGGGGTGTCTTTGCAAAAGCGTCTTAAACCCGACGCGAAAATAGTCAGCATTCACAAACACGACAGGAATAAGCAAAAGAAACTCACTCAGTGCCACACTCATTATTCCCGCGTCTCCTAAAAAAACACTAGGCAGCGGCCAAGAAAACATATGACCCATGGCGATATAGAAAAGGGGGATTGTGAACACACAACTCACAATCAATCGATTAAGCATGTTTTTGCGTGCGTTTTGAGCGTGCGTGCCTCTGCCTCGCGAGTTTGAGCCTGTGTTTTTAGCGTGCGCGCCTGCGCTTTGCGGTGCGCCACTGCCTCGCGAGTTTGCTCCCGCACTTTTAGCCTTTGTGCCTGCGCTATATGTTTCGCTTTGAGTTTTCGAGTTTGCGCTATGCGACGCACTTTCTCTGCCTGCGCCTTCACCCAAAACTTTGTTTTCCGTGGCAGCCTTTTTTCGTGAACTATCTATAGAACTATCTATATACGATTCATCAACCTCTGCACTAAAACCAATTTTTTCTATTGCCGCCACTATATTTTCTGAAACTTTTTCTGCGTCGCTGGCACTCGCACACAAAGCTCCATCAAATTCAACAAGCATGCTATTTTTAAGCAAGTTCACATTTGCACTAGAAACGCCGCGCACACCATTTGTGGTGCTCTCCACACGCGAAGCACATGATGCGCAATGCATTCCATATACGTTGAATTTCTCTTTCATGGTGTTTACTTTCCAGCGCAACTTATAATTTTGTCTAGCCCAACTTATATCTTTGCAAACTATAGTTTTCGCAAGCCTATAAACGAACCTATGCAGACCTATAAACAAACAACAAACCTACAAAATGTGCCCGTCGAGCGAAAACGTCACAACATTTAGGGGCACATCTTTTCCACTTGCACTCAGAGCGCGACACGCCGCATCTTCCAAGCCACCACAACAAGGCACTTCCATGCGACAAAGCGTTATGCTTGCAATGTTGTTGCCAGAGATTATCTGAGCTAGTTTTTCTGAATAATCCACGCCATCCAACTTCGGACACCCAATCAAGCACACATGGTCTTTCATAAAATCGTGGTGAAAATTTCCATATGCAAAAGCGCAACAATCAGCCGCAATCAACAAATTGCAACCATCGAACGCAGGCATGTTTGTGGGAACTAACTTTATCTGTATGGGCCAGGTGGATATTTCGTTTGGAACGCGCACAGGCAAAAACCCACGCGCATTTTGCGCGGGCGCAACGTCTGCGCTATTGCCCACCTCGCCTGCGCCAGCCGCTGCACTGCCACTTAGATCATCTGCATTTACATCGTGTTGAAACTCGCGCACAGCAGCTCCAGGGCACCCGCATGGCTGCGCATCTGCCGAATCACCTGTGGCACTGCTCACACCAGCACTGCTCACGCTAGCACCACCCGCAGCACTACCAGCACCAGATACAGCACCACTCATTGCCGCCTTGTTTGCCAAAACAGCCGCTTCATCATATGCGGCAGCTTCGCGCTCTACAAATGATATGGCATCTTCGGGGCAGGCTGGCAAGCAATCTCCAAGCCCGTCGCAATAATCATCGCGCAAAAGCCGCGCTTTTCCATCAACAAGCCCTATAGCTCCCTCGTGGCATGCGCTCACACACAAACCACACCCACTACATTTTTCTTCATCGATCTCTATTACACGTCTTACAGCCATTTTGTTTCTCCTTTTCTTTTACTATTTAACTCAGCCGCCTGCATAAAAAAGCCGCCAACCAGTCTTAAAAATAAAAGCCCAGCCGCCAGCCGTCAACATAAAAACAATTTGCTAGGCAACTTATAACAAACTTATAACACACGCACCTTACAAATCTCTAAAAAAAACCTGCCAAAAATTCACGCCAACAAAAACCGCCACCCAGCCACCCTCAACCCATCCCCCCAAAACCCACCCAAAAAAATTCCTTGCAATCACTCCTCAGCCCAACTATAATATTGGGTCGCGTTTGGGCGCATATGGACACACCCGAGCGCGTGGTAAAGCGGAGTCGGGTGCAATGGCCTCAAACATTGCATCTGTGCAATCGTTTTCCCACAGTAATATTGGATAGGTTTTCGGTGCGCGGTGAGGCGCGTGATGGAAAACCAAAATCGTGTTCAGGCTTAACTTAGTTTAGCAACACACCGCCATGACTTAAGTGTGCAGCCCGTGCTAACTGCTCGCATAAGTTAAACCGTTACTTTGGCGTTGCGTGGCGCGAAAACAAACAAGCCAACACTGAAAGGAACAAGGTAATGGGACTTAAACAATACAAACCCACAAGCCCCGGCCGACGCTTCCAAACGGTTTCAGACTATTCTGAAATCACCACCAAAAAGCCAGAAAAAAGCTTGCTGGCTCCGCTTCCAAAACATGCGGGTCGCAACAACTATGGCAGGGTGACCACACGTCACCAAGGCGGTGGAAACAAGCGTCGCTATCGTATCATCGATTTCAAGCGCAACAAAGATGGAGTTCCAGCAAAAGTTGCCACAATCGAATACGACCCAAATCGCTCTGCCCGCATAGCACTTTTACACTATGCAGATGGCGAAAAGCGATACATTTTGCATCCTCGCGGTCTATCTGTCGGAGACACCGTTGTTTCAGGCAAAGATGCAGACATCAAACCAGGAAACGCTCTGCCTTTGGAATTCATTCCAGTGGGCACATTAATCCATGCAGTGGAAATGCAACCAGGCGGCGGTGCGGCTATCGCTCGCAGCGCTGGCACAAGCATTCAGCTCATGGCTAAAGAAGGCAAATATGCCGTTTTGCGCATGCCTTCCTCTGAAATGCGCCGCGTGTTAATCACATGCCGCGCCACAATAGGAGAAGTTGGCAACGCGGAACATTCCAACATCAAGATTGGCAAAGCAGGCAGAAAGCGCTGGATGGGCGTTCGTCCTACAGTTCGCGGTACTGTCATGAACCCAGTCGATCACCCTCATGGTGGTGGCGAAGGCAAAAACAAAACTGCTGGTCGTCATCCGGTGTCTCCTTGGGGCAAGCCAGCCAAGGGTCAGCGCACACGCAACCCCAAAAAGGCTTCAAGTCGTTTAATCATTCGTCGTCGCAAGAAGTAATGCGAACAAGTTAAGGAGAATTCAGTGAGCAGAAGCTTAAAAAAAGGTCCTTACGTCGAGCCTCGTCTTCTTGGTCGCATTGAGGCCATGAATGAGGCTGGCAAAAAGGAAGTAATAAAAACATGGTCGCGTTCAAGCACCATCTTCCCCGACATGGTAGGTCACACCATAGCCGTGCACGACGGAAGAAAACATGTGCCAGTTTATGTGTCAGAATCGATGGTGGGTCACAAATTAGGAGAATTTGCCCCCACCCGCACTTTCAGAGGCCATTCCTCTGATAAAGGTAAATAGGAAGGGGTGTGAGTTATGGAAGCAAAAGCAATATCACGCTATGTTCGCACCTCGCCTCGCAAAGCACGCATGGTAGTCGATCAGATTCGCGGAAAATCTGTTGTGGCTGCTCAAGAAACTTTAATGTTCACCAATCGTGCAGTTGCAGAGGTTGTGCTTAAAACTTTAAATTCAGCTGCAGCCAATGCTGAAGATTTATATCAAGTGCGCCCCGAGGCTTTATATGTGAAAGCTTGCTATGTTGATGAAGGCCCCACCATGAAACGCATTCGCCCTCGCGCAAAGGGCATGGCATCCCGCATCAACAAAAGGTCAAGTCACATTACAGTTATTGTAGCCACTCGAGAGGAGGCATAAAGCATGGGTCAAAAAGTACGCCCAACCGGGTTTCGCCTTGGAATCACAGAAGATTGGCGCAGCCGCTGGTATGCAGGTAAAAACTATGCAGAATTGCTAGAAAACGACCAAGCAATTCGCACTTATCTAGAAAAAAATCTAAAACATGCAGCTGTTGCAAAAATTGAGATTGAACGTGCTGGCGATAAAATCAAGGTTTTAATCACCACAGCTCGCCCAGGCGTTGTTATCGGCAAAAAGGGCGCAGAAATAGACACGCTTCGCAAAAAATTGCAAACAGTGGCAAACGGTCCTGTAAACATTGAAGTTGTGGAAGTAAAACGCCCAGAACTCGATGCCAACCTGATTGCTCAAAGCATAGCCGAACAGCTGGAAGGCCGCGTGGCTTTCCGTCGTGCAATGCGCAAAGCAGTGCAATCCGCCATGAAAAGCGGAGCTAAGGGCATTCGCGTGCAATGTTCAGGCAGGCTTGGTGGTGCCGAGATGTGCCGCCGCGAGTGGTATCGCGAAGGCAGAGTGCCTCTGCACACCCTGCGTGCAAAGGTTGACTATGGCTTTTACACTGCCGCCACACAGATGGGCTCCATCGGCATTCAGGTGTGGGTATATCACGGCGATGTGATGCCTGGTCAAAAGGCACCAGATCCAGCACTAGAGGGCAACTCTCGCCCACAACGCAGACGCAGCAAAAGAAACGAGAGGGGTGCAAAATAAATGTTAGTACCTAAACGTGTAAGGCATCGCAAGGTGCAACGTGGTTCGATGAAAGGCAAAGCCAAAGGCGGCACCACTCTAAACCACGGAACATATGGCATAGCAGCACTCGAAGCTGCATGGATAACCAACCGCCAAATAGAGGCAGCTCGTGTGGCCATGACGCGTCACATGAAGCGCGGCGGCAAGGTGTGGATCACCATCTTCCCCGACAAGCCTATAACCAAAAAGCCAGCTGAAACACGCATGGGCAAAGGTAAAGGCAACCCAGAAGTTTGGGTGGCGGTTGTAAAACCAGGTCGCATCATGTTTGAAGTTGGTGGCGTAGACAAAGAAACAGCCTCTGAGGCACTTCGCCTGGCCATCAACAAATTGCCTATTAAATGCAAGATTGTTTCGAGTGATACGGAGGGCAAATAATGAAAGCAGCGCAAGTTCGCGAATTGTCAGCAGACGATTTGCTACATAAGCTACAAGATGCCCGCGCAGAGCTTTTCAATCTGCGTTTTCAGGCAGCAACTAGTCAGTTAAGCAACACAGCACGCATAAAAGAAGTGAAAAAGGATATCGCAAGAATCCAAACTGAAATGCGTGCGCGTGAGTTGAGCGCATAGTGAAGGGAGGGAAAATATGACTGAAGAACGCAAATCCCGCAAGGTGCGCCAAGGTGTGGTTGTAAGCGATGTGAACGACAAAACCATAGTTGTGCAAATCGAAGAGCGCAAACCACATCCTGTTTACAAAAAGATGATGACGTCCACAAAAAAGTTTCATGCACACGACGAAAAAAATGAAGCTGGTGTGGGCGACACAGTGCAAATTATGGAAACACGCCCGCTATCTCGCAAAAAGCGTTGGCGTCTTTTAAATATTGTTGAGAAGGCCAAATAGTGCGCACGCGCGTGCTATGTGTTTGAAAGTAAAGGTGAAGCAATGATTCAAATGCAATCCATGCTTGCAGTGGCCGACAATTCAGGCGCCCGCAAAGTGCAATGCATCAAGGTTTTGGGTGGCTCAAAACGCCGCTATGCTGGTCTTGGTGATGTTATCGTTTGCAGCGTGAAAGAAGCTATTCCAAACGGTAGCGTGAAAAAGGGCGATGTTGTTCGCTGCGTGGTTGTTCGTGTGAAAAAAGAAGTTCGCCGCACGGATGGCTCTTACATTAAATTCGATCAAAACGCCGCTGTGCTCATCGAAAACGATGGCTCTCCAAAGGGCACTCGCATCTTTGGGCCTGTGGCTCGTGAACTTCGCGAGAAAAAATATATGAAAATCGTGTCTTTGGCACCTGAAACGCTATAGGTGGGGGTGAAAGTATATGAGCAAAATGCATGTAAAAAAAGGAGATCGTGTCTTAGTTTTATCTGGAAAAGACAGCGGCAAAGAAGGCGAAATCCTCGTAAGTTACCCTCAGCGTCAGCGTGTTGTGGTTGAAAAGGTGAACATGATTCGCAAAACACAGC